>NZ_JAVLBO010000016.1:0-34803 GCF_031581085.1 Pontimonas sp. | reverse complement strand
AGGCCTTTTTTCCGAGCTAAAACCGCAAAAAGAACTGACACAAACCTCAAAGATGGAAATGGGCAGAGAGGCTCTAGATACTAAGCCTGGAGTCGAGAAACACGACCACCGACGACTTATTGGGTTTCGCCCGCGGACTATCCAGCCACAACCTGGAGCCCATCATCAGGGTGCCGCCCTCGGCGTCGACCTGGTCGAACACCTTCGGGGCAATGGCTTCTGGGATGTGACCGACCAGCATGTCTCGGATGTAGACAGCGACGGCCTTTCCCGACGGGCTATGCGGGTTGTCTGGGTCACAGCGAAGCTCTGCTTCCACAATGTGTTCGCTTTTGCCCTTCGAGCGAAAGTATTTGCGCAGTGTGGCCATGCTCTCGGGGTGAAACGACTCCCCCACCACATCGATTGTCGCGGGAGACCCCGGCCCGGACCTGCCATCCGGGACGGCTGATTCGCTGCGGTCACCACCCGACGGGGAACCCGTGGCGGGTGTGGCGGGTGTGGCAGTGGCAGCGCGGGCCTGCTGGCGCTGGAACTGCTCCACCGAGGAGCGTGTCGCCCACAGGTGGGATTTGATGAAGTCGACCTGGGCGTGGGCGTCTTTAATCGCGTCAGCGATTTGTTGTTTCGCCGCCTCCACGCCGTGTTCTGCCACGTGCTGGGCGATTTGGAACGCCACCCAGGGGCTTAGTCCGCCTGGGTGAGTGGGAACAATGCCGGACATTTTTTGCCGGTTGGAGACCGCCATTAACACCCCGGAGGATTGAAACGGGGTGGCACCCAGCATTTTGGAAAACGCCCACTCTCTGGTGTGCATGGCACCGACGAACACCACTCGTTGGTTCGAGAACACGGCGTAGCCCTGATCGATTGCCGTCATGTGCTCGGGTGGCGGCGGGCTGACACTGCCACCGGCACCGCCAGTGGCAAAGACACCGGGGGCGACCCGGAAGGTCAGCGCACCGAGGGTGCGCCGGGAGCGCCTGGCGCCCCGGCGGGTTTCTGTGAGGGAGACCCCCTGTGCCTGGTAGACAAACTCTTCGTCGTCATTCATCGCGAGCGCACTGCTGTGTTCGGTGGGGAAGCTCGCGGCCAGTGACTCCAGGGCACGTGCTTGTTGGCGGCCAAACGCCATGGCCCGGGAGCGAAAGAGTTGTCTCCTGACGAAAATGACCCCGGTCACGATGAGTGCCAGGACAATGAGTGACACGAAATCCACTGTGTCTTCTCCCTTTTAGATGGGCTCCAGCCAGGACGTCCGGGGTTAATCCATGTCGATTTGGATTTTCACCGACTCTGGCCGCATGGTCAAAAACGCTTCGACTGCCTCTACAGACTGCTCAAAAGGGTAACGGTCTGTCAGCAGTGGCGTGACGTCAATTTTGCCGGATGCCATCAGAGCGATGGCCCGGTCGTAGACATTTGCATAGCGAAAAACGTGCTGAACCGTAATCTCTTTCACCGAACCCTGGAGGATGTCGTAGTCGATACTCCCTGGCGGGAGGCCCACAAAAACCACTGTGCCTCCGGGGGCTGTGGCATCAAAGACGCTCGCGGCAACCCTCTGATTGCCGCTGCACTCAAAAACGATGTCCGCACCACGACCCGCTGTTTCCGCGCTGACAACTTCTGCCACATTCTGGTCGACAACGTTTATCGCCGTAATCTCCCCCAACGTCTCCGCAAGGGCAAGCTTCTCCGGAACGATGTCGGTAATAAACACGCGCGAACAACCGCCCGCCAAAGCAGCAAGGGCGGTCACCATCCCGATTGTGCCGGCACCGTGGACCACGGCGACATCTCCTGGAGTAATTCGCGCTTTATTGGCAGCGTGGAGGCCCACTGCGAGAGGTTCCACCATTGCACCCTCGGCAAAGGAGACATTGTCTGGCAGCGGGAAGGTAAAGGCGGCGGGGTGTACGACCGTTTTACGCAAGACTCCGTGGACGGGAGGAGTGGCCCAAAATCGAACGTCGGGGTCCAGGTTATAGTGACCCGTTTTTGTTTCGATACTCTCGGGGTTTGGCACCCCCGGTTCCATACACACCCGGTCACCCACCGATAAGTGGGTGACGCCTGACCCGACCTCGATAATCTCTCCGGAGGCTTCGTGGCCGAGGATCAGAGGCTCTCGGACTACAAAGTCGCCGATGGCGCCGTCGGTGTAGTAGTGGACATCGCTCGCGCATATCCCCACCGTTTTGAGGGCGATTCGCACATCGTTCGCACCTAACTCCTCGGTGACGTCGATATCTCGAAGCGCCAACTCACCTTTTTTCTCAACGACAAGTGCACGCATCAGGGCCATTAGTCACAACCTTTCCGGGATTTGCATCCGTTTTAGACGAGGGTGTAGCCGCCGTCGACAAGGAGCACGGATCCCGTCGTGAAGCTCGACCCTTCGCTCGCGAGATAGACGACCGCAGTTCCCAGTTCGTCGGGCATTCCATAGCGCTGCTGGGGCACGTCATCGATCCATCGCGTTTTGAACTGAGGCTCCTCCACGGGAGACATTTCGGTTTTGATGTACCCCGGTGCGATCGCGTTCACTCGAATTCCAAACGGCGCCCACTCCACGGCGAGACTCTTGGTCAACTGGTGCACCGCCGCTTTGGACGAGTTGTAGATGGGTTGCCACTGCGGGCGGTTCACGATCTGGGCCGAGATAGAGCCCACATTGATGATGTTGCCATGACCTTGCTTCTGCATCACTTTCCCCGCGGCCTGGGAGAGGAAGAAAAGCGACTCCATGTTGATCCCCATCACCGCGTGATAGTCCTCGCGGGTCACTTCCAGGGCTGGTTTGTGAATGCAGTCGCCCGCATTGTTTACCAGGACATCCAGTGAGCCCAGCTGGGACACAGTCTCGGAGACCGCTTTGTCCACACCCTCGTCTGTGTTGATGTCCGCTTGAATGAACACGCCTTCGCTGCCGGCTTCATCGATCATCTTCAGAGTCGTTTCGGCCCCGACGGGGTCGCGGCCCACCAGGGCGATCCGAGCGCCGGCTTCGGCCAGCGCGACGGCCAGCGCTTGGCCAATACCGCGGCCGGCGCCCGTCACAACAATGTTCTTCTCGTGTAGTTGAAATTGATCCAGTACTGTCATTTTCTTCTCCCTCTCAACACTGTGCTGTGGTCATCGTCGAAATCTGCACATTGTGGGGCTTAGTCAGCCACACACCCCGCGGGCGCCCCACAAAACATACCGAGGCAGGTCGGTCCATTGCTTCGGTGTGCAATGGGGGCCAGAGCCGGAGCGCCTGAGCGACACGCCCGCTGGATGCTCTGGCCGGAAACCAAACTCACTCCCATGGCCTCACTCTATAGACATCGCGGCGCGGCGGAGCGCCATCCGCCTCCCCGGAGGCATCAGGCGTCTCTTGGTGTCATGCGTCGCAGTTGGGTGACGTGTGCGGGTGTGAGCTCGTCGAGGTGGGTAACCCCCAACAGTCGCATCGTGCGAGCCATTTGCTCGGAGAGAATCTCGAAGGTGCGATTGACCCCGGGTAGGCCTCCGGCCATCAGCCCATACAAATACGCACGCCCCACCATGGTGAACCGTGCCCCCAGGGCCACCGACGCGATAATGTCCGCCCCGGACATGATTCCGGTGTCCAGATGCACTTCAGTGTCTTTCCCGACCGCTTTGACCACCTGAGGCAACAGGTGGAAGGGAATCGGCGCACGATCGAGCTGCCGCCCGCCGTGGTTAGACAACACAATTCCGTCAACGCCGAGTTTCGACACTCGCTTAGCGTCCTCGAGGGTTTGAATACCCTTGACCACGATCTTGCCCGGCCACTGGCTTTTCACCCATTCCAAATCGTCATACGTGACGGTGGGGTCGAACATGAAATCCAGAAGTTCAGCAACCGTGCCATCCCAACTCGACAGCGACGCAAACTCGAGAGGATCTGTGGTGAGGAAATCAAACCACCACCACGGCCGGGGAATCGCATTGACAATCGTCCCCAGCGTCAGCGCCGGAGGAATCGAAAACCCATTCCTCTTATCCCGAAGCCTTGCGCCTGCTACCGGAACATCGACCGTGACCTGGAGGGTGTCAAAACCCGCCTTCCACGCCCGATCCACCAACTCCATCGAACGATCGCGGTCTTTCCACATATACAACTGGAACCACTTGCGCGCATCGGGCCCCGCCGCCTGCACTTCCTCCATCGAACGCGTCCCCATGGTGGAAAGCGAAAAGGGAATACCCCACTGGTCGGCAGCCTGCACCCCGGCAATTTCGCCCTCGGTGTGCATCATCCGGGTGAAACCAGTCGGCGCAATTCCCACCGGCATCGACACCTTCTGGCCCAACACGTCACGAGACAAATCCACCTGGGAGACATCCCGCAGGATCGCGGGATGAAATTCGATGTCTTGGAACGCTTCCCGAGCCCGACCGAGCGACAACTCCGCCTCAGCGGAACCATCCGTGTAATCAAAAGGAGCCTTCGGGGTGCGCCTTTTGGCAATATCTTTTAGATCCCAAATCGTCAGCGCCTTATCCAGGCGCCGCTTGGTCGCATTCGGCTCCCACTTCTTAAACTTCAGCAGCGGTGCAAGGTCTTTAGGCCGGGGGAAACGTCTGGTCGCCATGGTCGGTCTCTTCTCGTGGGGCTCTTTGGGTGGGAATGTAGCGGATCGGGTCACACGCTGTGAGGCACACGGGGTTGCGCGCCTAAACGACATTGTCTAGCCGGCATACTGCCACGAGAACCTTCTCAAATGTCGAGGGCGAGGACACAGTGTCCTCGGCGAGCCACAATATCCTCGCCGAGCCATAGTGTCCTCGCCGTTAACCCTCGGCACTGAGCGCTGTGGCCCGCCGCCGAGGCCATAGTGGCGCACACCATTGTTCTCCTCGCAGGATTTCCTGAATAGTATGGGGGATGCGCCAGCTGGCGTGTTCAAAGAGGTGCATCGCCAGGGGGGAACAGAGTGAAAATCGGTCGAGTGGGCCCTGTGGGGCATGAGATTCCTGTCGTCTTCACCGACGACACCACGGCAGTGGACGTCAGCGCCGTGATTTCGGATTGGTCGCGAGAATCCCTGTCATCGGGTGCTCTGGAAAAGGTCGCCGAGGCGTCGCTGGAGGGTTTCCCCACGATTTCCCTCTCTGGTCAACGAATCGGAGCCCCGGTCGCCCGGCCCACCAAAGTGGTCTGCATCGGCTTGAACTACCGCCGGCACGCAGCAGAAACCGGCGCGACACCGCCGAGCGAACCGGTCATCTTCATGAAAGCCCCAGACTGTGTCGTGGGTCCACACGACGACATCGAAATTCCTCCCGGCTCAGAGAAAACGGACTACGAAGTCGAGCTCGCGATCGTCATGGGCAGCCGGCTTCGTTACGCAGCGAGCGAGGCTCAGGCAATGGACGCCGTACTGGGCTACACCATCTCGCAGGATGTCTCCGAGCGCCACTGGCAAATTGAACGCGGTGGCCAGTGGGACAAAGGAAAAGCCTTCCCCACCTTTAACCCCTGCGGGCCATGGATTGAGACAGACGCCAGTTTTGACCCCCAAAACCAAGCGCTCACGTGCAGCGTCGATGGCGAGACCCGGCAGAGCTCCAACACGAACGACATGATTTTCCCGGTAGCCGAGATTGTTCACTACGTCAGCCAGTGCATGGAGTTATTCCCCGGCGACATCATCAATACCGGCACACCCGAGGGGGTCGGTATGGGGATGGAACCCAAAGGTTATCTCCGCGTCGGCCAGCGAGTGGACACCTCAATTGGATCACTCGGAAGCCTTTCGTCCACGACCGTCGAGGCGCTGAGGTCCTAAGCGACTCAGGGGGCTATCGCGCGGCCTGCTGACCAAACCCCAAGACAAGCCCCAGCGCGTGATTTACGCTTCTCATCTGCGGGCGAGCGAGAGAGCCAATTACTACGCCCAGCTTGGAAGTCGGCACGGCAGTAACTTTGTCGGTCATGATTACGCAGTCTGCCGCCAAGCCGTTGTCAGCGGTCGCCGAGACAGCAAGGCGAATGCGGCCATCGGCGGGACTTGTGGTGGATAGCGGGCACACCACTACTGAACTCAATGCCTCAAGTGCATCGTCTTGGACAATGAGCACCGGCCGTGGTTTTCCTGCATAACCTGAACCGGCTGAGGCGAGAACGAGGTCGCCTCGCCTCACTGATCGTCCTCAGCGAGCGCGTAAACAAACGCCTGGTCGTCAGCAGCACCCGGGTAGGCCTCAATCGCCTGGCATACCGCCGCCAATTCCGCTCGTACTTCGGCGTTACTGGTGTCGGGAAGCCACATCTGAACGGGCTTCAGACCCTCACCCCGAAGGCGTGCGCGGTGGTCGGCCACACGCACGCTCACGCGCCGGTCTCCGCTTCGCTTCGCCATAACCACAAGCGTACATGTAACAATCCGCCCATGTCGAGAGGGTACTTCACGCGGGATTAAACCTTCAGGATTTTTCCACAGCCTGAACCCTAAAACCCGAAGAACAAGTTGAAATCAGAGAACCCGCACGGCCACGCAGGTTACTGACTACTGAAGTTTCCTACCCCCCACGTCTACTTTTGGGAGAGGGGCAGAGCGATGTCCTGAAGCTCGGTCACTGGTGGGACAAACTCGTTGGTGTGGCTTTCGGCCGCATAACCCAGCGACATTCCACACAAGAGTTTGTAGCCCTCTGGCACATCAAATTCATCACGAATGGGACCCGACCAGAACGCGAGAAACCCCTGTGCGCAGGTGTCGAGCCCGCGGGCTTTAGCCGAGAGCATCAGCGTTTGCATGAAGTGGCCGGCATCGAGTGGGGAGTAGACCCCCATGCCTTTGCGGGCAAAGAAAAACAGCCCTACCGGCGCACCAAAAAAGCGCATATTGCGTCGAATCTGTTCGTTTCTCGCCTCGACGTCACCGCGCGCGACACCAAGGTGGGAAAAGAGCGCTTTACCCAGCTGGACCTGCCGGGCGCGAAGATCATCCGGGTAGGTAATGGGGATTCGAAAATCACTGCGGAGGAGGCTCAGCGCACTGAGGCCCCCCTTCAGTCGGGTGCGAAGCTTCGGGCTTCTGGTGCGCATGATGTCATCGAAGCGACCGAGGAGTTTCTGCGAAATGCGCTCCTTGACCTCTCCCGTTGCCACCGCGACTCGGTAGGGGCGAGTGTTGGACCAGCTGGGGGCACTCAGTGCCTCCTGGAGGACCTCGTCGAGGAGCTCAGGAGCCACCGGGGTGTCCAGAAAATCCCTGGTGCTGCGGCGTGAGTGGGTCAGCTCACTGAACATCTGTGCCTGTTTGTTCGTCGCCATTTCGCTCCTTCAACCAGCGGGCTATGGTGACCTCACCGGGTCCTCTCCCAGTGTGACAGCACGCCACGCGATGTGGGGTGTCGGTGGTCGTGCCTAGCGTGAGGGTTACTCAGATAACGGCCCACGAGGTGTGGGCTCCTTGGCCGGAGGGATAGTGATGAGTTTGTATCTGTTGGCAGGACAATTCCTGCACATTGTGCGAGAGCCCCAATACCCCGAGCTCGTGACCCTGCTCGCCGAAGACCGCGCGATGCTCGAGGGGGCCCACCCGGGCGGCCCAGGCGCCGTGAGTCACTCCTTTGACTCCTCATTGCCCTACGCCCTGCACGTGGAGCGCTGGGCGCTGCCCCGGGAGTTCTGGTCGCTTCGAGAATCCGAGATTCCGCGACTTGCACAACCAGTCACCCCGGAGCCGCTGTGCTGGCGCTTCGAAGGGCTCCGGCGGAGCAGCCCACCCGCCGCAGACGACACCGCGCAGTCGGCCCCCACCGAGGAAGTCACCGGCTTTATCGCCTTGGCCGATATGGGCTGGGCCCGTAGCCAACTCCAGGCAGAACTGGAGAGCGTGGGCTTTTATCCGTGGTTTGTCGACGAGACCGCGGGCCTCCCCGTGAAAAAACATCGCCGCTAAAGCGCCCACCACACACGCCGCCCCCCATCGACCACCCCTATCGGCCGGACCCATCACGCCACCCCCATCGGCCCACACCCCTCCCCTTCTGGGGTGTGGGCCGATTACTCTAAGGGGATGGATAGCGCCTCGCTCGAAGAGCTGTATTTCGCCACGGTGTTGGAACTCGCCGATCACCGCGGTCACTATTGGCGGATCACACCCACCCTCCTCGAGGGTGACGACGCGTCTCGCGTCCTCTCTCCCCACACCGAGGCGTTTATCCTCACCGCAGAAAACCCCGAATCGGCGGGACAATTCTCGCCGGAAGAAAACGCGGCCGCCACGGCGAGCCTCGCCCACGAATTGGACCACGCGAGTGTGGTGGTCAGAGCGTGTCCCGGGTATTCACTCGAATCAGACCACGTCGAGCCGGGCTTTGCCCTCTTGGCAAACCCCGATGATGCCCCTGCGCTGCGCGACTACACGATGAGTCTCGCCCGAAGCTATCGGCAAAACGCGATTTTCCATCTCACCAGCCGGGGCCTCGGCCTCATCGGAGTACTCCGCCCCGAACTACAGGGCTTCCGGGAGGTTCAGATCACCCCGAGCAGTAGCCCCGTCACAGCGGCCTAATCCAATCCGGCCCTTTTCACACTGACCCCGCTCACACCGGGCCCGTTCGGCCACGGTGCGTGGGGCCGTCTAGGCCGAGGCGGTCGGCGGCACCCGTCCGGGTGGGACGTCGGTGACGACTCGGGGTGTGGCCTGGGGTGGCTGGGCGAAGAGGACGGCGAGCACAATGAGCCCGACGATGGGCAGTAGGAGGAAGAATAACCAGGCCCAACTCAGACCGGCATCGCGCAGACGCCGCACCCCCACCGCCAACGAGGGCACGATGACGGCGAAAAACCACGCTCCGGACAGGCCCGCAAAGATCGAACTGGTCCCGAAGGAGACGAGGGTGCTAAAAAGCGTGAACCACCAAAACTCTGATCGTGAGGCGCGCCCGGTAAATTCCGCGTATTTACGAAACACACTCTGAATCGCTTCACCAAAATTGAGCGCGGGGGCGGGAGTCATCGTTGTCATGGCTCCAGGATATGCCTGCACCCTTGGTGCAGGCTTGGACGCTTCTGACGAGCCTTGGGCGATGACAGAAGTAGTCTTAAGGCTGTGGCGAGCGAGCACTACTTCTCAGAAGACCCCGACTCAGCCCGCCACGAACGAACGCTCTCTGTGGAGTTGGCCGGATCGAGAGTGTCGCTCCAGACCCTCTCCGGTACTTTCTCGCCGGAGGGATTAGACCGCGGCACGGCCGCACTGCTTCGCCACGTCCCGCCGCCACGCGGGCAGACAATGGTGGACGTCGGCTGTGGCTGGGGTCCGCTCGCGCTGACGATGGCCATGATGGCTCCGGAGGCCAGAGTGTATGCGGTGGATGTCAACAGCCGAGCCCTCGAGGCCTGTGCGTCAAACGCCACCGCACTGGGTCTTTCGAGCATTGAGGTGTTCTCCCCCGATCAGTGGCAGGAGTACTCCCCCGCTCCCGGTGCCATCGACACACTGTGGTCGAACCCGCCGATTCGAATCGGAAAACCTGCCCTGCACGAGCTTCTTCGCACCTGGCTCGACCGGCTTGCCCCCGAGGGGGAAGCCTGGCTTGTGGTCTCCAAAAGCCTCGGCGCAGAATCGCTACTTCGCTGGCTAAACACCGAACACGGGGGCGCCTTCTACGCCACCCGGGAAGCCCGCGATAAGGGGTTTTGGATTCTCCGGGTCACCCGCCAGGCGGACTAACCACACACCACGCTGTGGCGTGGTGTGTGGTGTTAGATCTCCACCTCGCAGTGAAACACGCGCTGTGCGGGACCGGATAGTGCCACGTGTTCACCCTCTTCTGTGGGGAACATTCGCACCGAGAGTTGTCCACCAGGGACATCGACTCGCCAGTGGTGTGGAGCCATGTCTCCGACAAAGTGCCGGGCGGCGAGGGCGGCGGTGGCTGCACCCGTGCCACAGGAGAGGGTTTCTCCCACACCGCGCTCAAACACACGCATTCGAATGTGTCCCACACCGTCGGTGACCAACGGTTCTTGGGGGACCACAAACTCGACGTTGATGCCGTCTTCTGGAACGGGTCGCACATCGGGCAGTGCCGATAAATCCAAGGCGTCGAGTTCTTCATTACTGGCCAGAATGACCACCGCGTGCGGGTTTGGCACAGTCAGTCGCAGTGCAGGTCGGGGCACATCGAGGCCTGGCACGTGCACGAGGGTGTCGGTGTCGACCAGGCGCCAGCGGCCCAAATCGACCTGATAGTGGCCACTGGCCGAGACGGTCACATCGCGCACCCCACCTCGGGTCGCTACCGGCAGAGTCTGGCCGGGGGTGAGGCTCACCAGGCTGTGTCGCACCAAAAAGTCCACAAAGACCCGGATTCCGTTTCCGCACATCTCGGCGAGTGAACCATCAGCGTTTCGATAGTCCATAAACCAGGTCGCTTCGGGTTCACTGGCCAAGAGCCCCTGAACCTCCGGGGAGTCCGCACTCCGCGCGGCGCGAAGGATCCCGTCTGCTCCCACCCCGCGATGTCGATCGCAGAGGGCTTGGACCTGTTCGACGCTCAGATCGTGGAGGCCGTCGGGGTCGGCAAAGACCACGAAGTCGTTACCCGTCCCGTGGGCTTTTTCCACCTGGAGGGTCTGGGGGGGAGTCGATGCCATACCCCGAGCCTACAAAGCCCCAGCCGCTAAAGCCCCAGCCACTGTGGTGAGCGGCGGGGACATCCACTTAGCCAGGCACTTAGCCAGGGGACTCGTGGGTCTGGAGAAAATACTCCACGGCCTGCTCGGTGAGCTCCGGTGCACTGGCGTTTAGCCAGTGCACGTTGCCATCTCGTCGAAACCACGACATTTGCTTCCTGGCGTATCTCCTGGTGTGTTGAGCCACCTGCTCTCGTGCCTCGTCCTCTGACAGCTCGCCGTCTAAGTAGTCAATGACTTCCCGGTACCCGATGGCTTGCGCCGCCGTTTTGCCAAGCCCACCCTCTCGCAGGGTGCGCACCTCTTCGACGAGACCGCGCTGCCACATCTGACCCACTCGCTCATCGAGGCGGGCATCCAACCACTCCCATGGACCCGCCAGTCCCACCAGGGTGCACGAGTCATACCACCACTGGCCCCTCGCCTCCAGGCTGACGCTGGGCGGCTCACCGGTGAGCTCCATGACCTCGAGTGCCCGCACCACCCGGCGGGGGTTCTGCAGGTCGAGCACACCGGCCACTTCGGGGTCTTTCTGCCTCAGCTGGGCCACCAGAGCGGCCAACCCCTCCTGCTCGAGTTCGGCCTCCAGGCGCTGGCGAATGTCGGGCTCGTGGCCGGGAAAGCGAAAGTCATAGAGCACCGACGAGACGTAGAGGCCAGAGCCTCCCACTAACAGCGGAATAACTCCGCGCTGGGACATCTCGTCGATGGTGCTCCGGGCTCGTCGCTGATAGTCCTCGACACTGGCCTCCACCGTGGGCTCCCAGACATCGAGTAGGTGGTGGGGCACCTCCACACGCTCTGTGGCACTGGCTTTTGCCGTGCCAATGTCCATCCCCCGGTAGAGCTGCATGGCATCGGCGCTCACCACCTCCACACGAAGCCCGCGGGTCGACGCCGCCTTCGCCACGGCGAGAGCCGTGGCGGTCTTGCCCGTCCCCGTCGGACCCACCAGCGCCCACAGCGGGGAGCCAGCGGCCTGCCCTGCTGCCTGGCGGGCCGGCTGCTGTGTGGCCACCACCGGCCTACTGGTCTCGTCGACGGATGGGCAAACCCAGAGAAACGGGCGTCGATGACGCAGTCGCTGCGGTGGGAGCCCCGCAGGATTCGGCTTGAGCCCGGTCGTAGGCGTCACCGGCTCGGGTCCGCCGCACCGAAAAGCCCTCTGAGCCCTGCGGGTCGGCGATGAGGAAAAACGGCCTCGCATCGCTCACGGTGGCGTCCATCACATCACCCGGTCGGGGTGGTTCTTGACCGTCGACTAATCCGACGTGGACTAGGCGACCGTCTTGTGCACGACCGGAGACCCGGTGGGTGTCGTCGTTTTTTCGCCCTTCACCGGTCGCGATCAGGACCTCGACATCACGGCCTAGCTGACGGCTGTTTTCCTGCCAGGACATCTCGTCTTGCAGCGCCACCAGGCGCTCGAAGCGCTCCTGGACGACCTCTTTGGGCACCTGGTCGGGCATTGTCGCCGCCGGGGTTCCCGGTCGAATCGAGTACTGGAAGGTGTAGGCACTGGCGAAGCGGGCTTTTCGCACCACTTCGAGGGTGTCTTCGAAATCCTTTTCGGTTTCGCCGGGAAATCCGACGATGATGTCGGTCGTAATCGCGGCGTGGGGAATTTTTTCCCGCACCCGATCCAAAATGCCCAAGAACTTCTCACTGCGGTAACTGCGCCGCATCGCTTTCAAAATGGAATCCGAGCCGGACTGCAGGGGCATGTGCAGCTGTGGCATCACGCTGGGTGTCTCGGCCATCGCATCGATCACGTCGTCGGTGAACGCCGCCGGGTGCGGACTGGTGAAGCGAATCCGCTCGAGCCCCTCGATTTCACCAGCGGCGCGTAACAACTTGCCAAAAGCCCCCCGGTCACCAAATTCCACACCGTAGGTGTTGACGTTTTGGCCGAGCAGGGTCACCTCCAGTGCACCGTCATCGACCAGGGCCTGGACTTCCCGGAGGATGTCGCCGGGACGGCGGTCTTTTTCCTTTCCGCGCAGGCTCGGCACGATGCAAAAGGTGCAGGTGTTGTTACAGCCCACAGAAATGCTCACCCAGCCCGAGTAAGTGCTCTCTCGTTTCGTCGGCAGCGTCGAAGGGAAGACTTCGAGGGCCTCGAGGATTTCCACCTCTGCTTGCTGGTTGTGCCGGGAGCGCTCCAACAGGGTCGGCAGCGAACCCATGTTGTGTGTCCCAAAGACCACGTCCACCCAGGGGGCGCGCTCCACAATGCCCGACTGATCTTTTTGGGCGAGGCAACCGCCCACGGCAATCTGCATTCCAGGCTTTTCGCGTTTTTTCTCGGCGAGGTGGCCAAGGGTCCCATAGAGCTTGTTATCGGCGTTTTCTCGAACCGCACACGTGTTGATCACGATGACGTCCGCCTCTTCGCCGGTGGCTGCTTCGTGGAAACCAGCCGCCTCGAGTGAACCGGCCATCCGTTCCGAGTCGTGCACGTTCATCTGACAGCCAAACGTGCGCACTTCGTAGCTTCGACCCGCTCCAAAAGCCTGAGCCGTCGGTGGCAGAGTCTTCTCCTGCACGGCAGCCTGCGTGTCCATACTCACACTGACAGTCTAAAACCCGTTGGCTTAACTACTCCCCCGCGAGCTACCTCGCGAATTACCCCGCGAATTACCCCGCGAACCCCACTGCCCCCGACTAGACAGTCTGGTCACTCGCGCTCCCTCAGCCACGCCCAGGTTCCCTCCTGGGCCGGAATCTGACGCGGCACCCGAATCGGGGTCCCAGCCGCCTTCGGGTTCATCGACGACGAGGTCGACCACCCGATACACATCGGGTCCTTGATAACCGCGGCGGGCAAGAAAACCCACCAATCGACGCACTTGAACGGCCCGGTCCAAGCCCCGAAGGACGCGCATTCGTGAGCGGGCGAGCTCCTCCAGGGTGTCGTCATCGACCTCATCCAAACCGGCAGCGACCTGGTCGATGATTCCCCGTGGGATACGCCTCTTCACGAGTGCTTGCTTAATGCCCACCGGACCCATTTTTTTCGATTCGCTGAGGCCCCGCGCGATGTCTTCGGCCAACTGCGCGTCATTGATCAAACCCTCTGACACCAGCCGGTCAATGACCTGGTCTACTGCTGGGCGCTCCACACCGCGATCGGCGAGCTTTTGTCGAAGCTCGGCCTCTGAACGAGCCCTCGCTGCCAAACTGCGCAGGGCGATATGCCGGGCCGTGGTGAGCGCGGATTCAGCCGCTGACTCCTCATCGGCATCACCCTCGACCGAGACACCCGCTTCGGCATCTAACGCAGCGACATCGAACAGCGCGGCATCTGAGGGTGTCGCATCTGCGGATTCCACACCTGCCGGCCCACCGTCTGCCAACCCCGCCATGGCGCGCGCCTGCTGCAAGTCGATCAGCTGGCCTGGCCACTGCGTGGCAGTGTCCGCATCAGCTGGCTCTTGTGCGACCGGCTCTTGTGTAACAGACACGTCAGCTGAACTCGACTCCGCCCCTATGTTCCCGGCTGGATTGTGTTCGGCCGGTTGATCCTGCGGGAGTGAGTGCTGAACGGGGCTTTCCTCAACGAGGGACTGCTCTGTCTGGACTAGGCCAGGGAAGGCAATGACTTCTGCCACGCCTTCCCCCGCCGTGTCCTTCGGTGACTGTGTCATAACCGTGAGCTACCGACGCCCTACGCGCTTTTCTCGGCGCGCTTTTCTTCCAGTGATTCCACCGGCGCTTCGGCAGCGGCCTCGTCTTGAGTGGCCGTGTCTTTAGTGGCCGTGTCTTTACCGGCGGCTTTGGGCGACTGGGCCCCTGTTCCATCGGCGCCGGTGACTTCTGCGACGTTGTCACCCGTGATTTGGGCGATGCCCAACTGCTCGAGGATGCGACGTTCGATTTCGTTGGCGATTTCGGGGTGCTCCAGCAGGTAGCGACGGGCGTTTTCTTTACCCTGACCCAGCTGATCGCCCTCGTAGGTGAACCAGGCGCCGGATTTGCGCACCAGGTTGTGTTCGACACCAAAGTCGATGAGGCTTCCCTCGCGAGAGATACCGATGCCGTAAATAATGTCGAACTCGGCTTGCTTGAACGGCGGCGCCATCTTGTTTTTCACCACTTTGACTCGGGTGCGGTTACCCACCGCATCGGAGCCCTCTTTCAGGGTTTCGATGCGTCGAATGTCGAGGCGTACGGAGGCGTAGAACTTGAGGGCTTTACCCCCCGAGGTGGTCTCGGGGCTTCCGAAGAAGACACCGATCTTTTCGCGCAACTGGTTGATGAAGATCATCGTGGTGCCGGTGGCGTTGAGACCACCGGTGAGTTTCCGAAGCGCCTGGCTCATCAGCCGGGCCTGCAAGCCCACGTGACTATCGCCCATTTCGCCTTCGATTTCGGCGCGGGGCACCAGGGCGGCGACCGAGTCGATGACGACGAGGTCGACCGAACCGGAGCGGACCAACATGTCGGCAATTTCGAGTGCCTGCTCACCGGTGTCGGGTTGGCTGACCAGCAGCTCGTCGATGTTCACCCCGAGGCTTTTGGCGTATTCCGGGTCCAGTGCGTGCTCGGCGTCGACAAACGCCGCGATACCACCCTGGGCTTGAGCGTTGGCGATGGCGTGCAGGGTCAGGGTTGTTTTACCCGACGATTCCGGTCCATAAATTTCGGTGATGCGCCCTCTGGGCAGACCTCCCACTCCGAGGGCAACGTCAAGGGCAATGGAACCGGTGGGGATGACGGCGACGGGGGCGCGTTCTTCCGAACCCAGGCGCATCACCGAGCCTTTTCCAAACTGGCGGTCGATCTGTGCAAGGGCGGCGTCGAGCGCCTTCTCGCGGTCGGAATTTTGGGTCATGGTGACTTACTCCTCGCTCATTGTGGGTGGCTGCCTATCGGCTGTCGTCCTCCGCGCGGCCCCGTAAGGCCCGTGGTCTCTCGACAAGGCGGTGGGGTGTAACAGAAGCGGCCCCACGCTAACCCGCCACCCCCGACACTCGCGGTTCAAGCGGACTTCTGTGGGAAACAACAGACCGTTACTCCCTGGGGACGAGGCTAGTGCCATTCGAACGAATATTCGAACAGTTGTTCCACGGCGTGTCGCTCGCCCGACCACCGCGGCGAGAATCAGACACACTCAGCCGCCCTCTACCCTGCGGTTTCTGCCCCGCTCCCCGCTCCCACGGCACAGGACTTCGAGGGCATAGTGCTGAGGGCATAGTGCTGAGGGCATAGTGCTGAGGGCATAGTGCTGAGGACTGAGGACCTAACCCTCAGCCGTTACCCCTTCTTGCGATGGCGCCTCGGGCGGTGTGGCGATCCCGACGCCGTATCGACGGGGAGGGGCGACATCCATTTCGTCACACAGCGCCCGCCACACCGCAGCGGGAGCATCGCCCCGGCCGAGCGCTTCGGTGGCGGTCACTCCGCCGAGTGCGCGCATCACCAGTTCGCGCACCAGGGTGCGCCCGGTGGTGTCGCCGAACTCGTCGGCCACCGCTCGATCGAACTCGCTGCGCGTCACCGTGTGTGGAAGACCCATCTCGCGCCAGGCACTGCCCGGGCGTTAGCGCTGGCTTGCTCCCACGGGACCGAGGTCGCGGTAGAGCTCGTCGGGCAGGGTGTCTGGCACGTCGGAGACCGGGGTGAGCTCTTCAAAGACGGCGAGACGCTCGCCCACTTCGACCAAGATTTCTGACAGCGGTGACTCGAGGGCCTCCGCGATGGCTTGCAGCACTTCACTGCTGGCTTCTTTTTGACCGCGCTCGATTTCGCTGAGGTAACCAAGGGCGACGTTTGCACTCCCCGCGACCTGGCGCAGGGTCTTTCCACGCGACAAACGGTAATCACGTAACACATCACCAATTTCGTGTCTCATCAACACCACGGGGAACACCTCCTTCTTCGAGCCGTGGACAATACTCTAACCAGTTTTGCTTAGCGCCAGTCGGGTAAAACCCTGTGACCATTCTGTGTAGCTACTGAAGATAACGGTGCGCGGCGAGGTTTTATTCCCGCGCATTACCCGCCTGCGACTCGATCGCACGCTGCAACAGTCCCAGTGCGTGCGAGACGGTCTCTGTGCGCACGAGCTCGCGTGAGCCGACCAGGTCCAGACGCTCACTCCACGCCGTTCCATCCGGAGCGACCACCGCGATATAGACCACACCGGCGGGAGCACCAGAAACCGGGTCCGGATCCGGACCCGCCACCCCGGTCGTCGATACCCCCCACACTCCCGCAGGCCCCGAGGCCGCCGCGCCGTTGTTACCGCCAGTGTTACCACCGGTGTTACCACCGATGTCACCACCGGAGTCCACACCGAGGGCGCGGGTCACCCCGCGCGCCATCTCGAGGGCAACGGCCTCACTGACGGCGCCCGTGGTGTTGAGGGTGTCGCGGCTCACTGCCAAAAGGTGGGCTTTTACTGAACTGTCGTAGGCGACTACGCCACCGAGGACCACGGCGGAGGCGCCGGCAATGGACACCAGCGCGGAACACAGACCACCCCCGGTGAGCGACTCCGCACACGCCACCCGCTCCCCACGCGCGCGCAGCAGATCGATCACGACGGCCGGGTCACCCGCTGCCAGTGCTTCTGCCGACACTTCTCCTGCCATTCTTGACCCCGGGTCATCGGATTCCGCCTGCATCGACGACCCCGATTACGCGGTGGTCGACTCGGGTGGGCCGTTGCTGGCCGCTGGGTCAGCACTGCCCTCCGGGCCGGTCAGTCGATCACCGCGCAACGCGCGGATGAGGTAATCGAGGCCGGTAATCACGGTCAGTGCCACGGCGACGACCATCAGGGCGTCGTTCACCACGAAGATCCAATCGCCAAGGATCAACCAGGTGGGCGCGAGCCAGAAGCCGAGCGCGACGGCCTGGGAGATGGTTTTTGCTTTCCCACCGCGCGAGGCGGGGATAATCCTGTTTTGAGCCACCAGTAGGCGAAATACCGTGATGCCCAATTCGCGGCCCAACACCACAATGACCACCCACCAGGGCAGTTCGGCCAGGAGCGCCAAACCCACAAACGCGGCCCCGGTCAGTGCCTTATCGGCGACCGGATCGAGTAGGACCCCAGAGCTTGTCACCAAGTTTCGACGCCTGGCGAGGGCCCCGTCGATACCGTCGGTGGAAATGGCGATGACAAATACGGCCGCGGCCAGCCAGCGCCACAGCCCCCACTGGCCATCGTCGATGAGTAACCACCAGAGCACCAGCGGGGCAAAACCGATGCGGATCACGGTGATGATGTTGGCGAGGTTCCCGGCACTAACTGGCCCGTCTCCACCGGCGAGCACACGGCCACGAAAGCGCGCGGCACCTCGGGCACCCGAGCCGGTGTCGGCAGAAGCTGTCTTATCCGTCACCGCACACCTCCCACAGACGCCACCTCGATCGGTGCAGGCGCGACCCGCGAGACCTTAGGGCCGCTGCGACTCGCCTGCATCCCCACCATCGTACTGGGCGTCTGTGGGGTCAAACTCGCCGGCATCGTGTGCCTGGTGGGCACTGGCCGGTTTGGGTTTCGCCGGTGCCAGAGACTCTGCGTCACCGGCTACGGCGACGCCCTCTGCGGCAACACCCGCACCCGACCCACCGGGGCTCATCCCCTCCGGTGGGGTGGGAATATCGGCGGGGTCTAATTCGATGGTGAGTTGATCTTCGGGAGCGAGGCGCCCCTTGGGGGCCTCGCTGGATTCTGGAGCCTCGCTAGCTTCTGGGGCTTCGCTGGCTTCTGGCGCCTGGGCCGCGGCAGCGGCCGGTGCGGGTTGTTCACCGCGCAGGCGGGCGAGTGCTTGGGGTAGCTGTTCGATGGAGACCAACACTTCGCGGGCTTTGGAGCCCTCGGAGGCACCGACAATGTCTCTGGATTCCAGCAGGTCCATCAGCCGCCCGGCTTTCGCAAAGCCCACCCGCAGTTTGCGCTGAAGCATCGAGGTGGACCCAAACTGGGTGTTGACGACCAGTTCGCAAGCTTGGAGTAGCACATCCAAATCGTCGCCAATGTCGGCGTCTGGTTTGGCCTTATCGGCGACTTGGGCTTGCACGTCGTGGCGATATTCGGGCTCTGCCTGGCGCTTCACGTGGGAGACCACTTGGTGGATTTCTTCCGGATCCACCCAGGCGCCCTGAACACGGGTGGATTTGTTGGCACCCTGTGGAATAAACAGGGCGTCGCCCTGACCGATCAGGCGCTCCGCGCCTGGTTGGTCCAGGATCACCCGGGAGTCGGTCATCGACGAGACGGCAAAACCCAGACGCGAGGGGATGTTGGCTTTGATCAGCCCGGTGACCACGTCGACGCTGGGGCGCTGGGTGGCGAGCACCAGGTGAATTCCAGAGGCTCTCGCCAGTTGGGTGATGCGCACGATCGAATCTTCCACATCCCGGGGAGCAACCATCATCAAATCGGAGAGCTCGTCGACGACGACGAGCAGGTAGGGGTAGGGCTCGAGGGTGCGGTTGAGACCGGGGGGAAGCTCGATGGTGCCCTCGATGACGGCCTGGTTGAACTCGTCGATGTGTTTAAACCCGAAACTGGCCAGGTCGTCATAGCGCTGGTCCATTTCGGTGACCACCCAGGCCAGTGCTTCGGCGGCTCGTTTCGGGTTGGTGATAATCGGGGTGATCAGGTGTGGCACACCCTGATAGGCGGAGAGCTCCACGCGTTTCGGGTCGACCAGGATCATTCGCACCTGGTCGGGGGTAGCGCGCATCATCACCGAGGTGATCATGGAGTTGATGAAGCTCGATTTTCCAGACCCCGTCGCACCCGCCACCAGAAGGTGTGGCATTTTCTGCATGTTCGCGGCGACAAACCCGCCCTCGACGTCTTTACCGAGCCCCATCACCAGGGGGTGGGTTTCACTCTCGGCGACGCTGGAGCGCAAGACGTCACCGAGGGTGACGATGTCGCGGTCGGTGTTGGGAATTTCCACACCGATCGCCGATTTGCCGGGAATCGGCGACAAAATGGTCACTTCGTTACTGGCGACCGCGTAGGAGATGTTCTTTTCCAGGCGGGTGACCTGTTCGACTTTTACCCCGGTACCCAACTGCACTTCATAGCGGGTGACACTGGGGCCCCGGGTGAAGCCCACCACGGTGGCATTCACACCGAACTGTTCAAAGACTTGGGTCAGTGACGCGACCACCTGGTCGTTGACGCTACTGCGCGATTTCGCCACAGAGCCTGCTTTAAGAAGCGCCATCGGCGGCAGACTGTAGGGCCGGGCGGGAGGCTTCGGGGCAGCGCTGCCCGGCACGAGTGCCGGTTCGTCGTCTGCTTCTAATCCGACAGCGACCTGGTCGGCGCCTTCTTGACCAGACATCGCCTCTTCGGCGGCGCTGAGCGCCCCCCACACGCCGGTGTCAGCAGCAGTGTCGACACCAGCCGCCCCCTGGGCGCTGTCCTGCTCGCCCTCTTCTGCCGCCCCGGCGGTGGATTGTGTGCGACCGCGCCGCCACCACGGAATGTTGGGGTCGTGATCGACCGGCATGGTTTCTGCGAGGTCGTCGATGTCGACGTATTCGACATCGCCCTCAGCCGAATGATCAGCCCCCGCCTGCTGTTCGCTTCGCTGTGCGACGAGATCACGTTTGTGAGCCCGAGCCTGGGCCCAGGCATCTTTTCGGTCCTGCCAGGAGGCGGCAATCTCGTCGGGGCTTTGTCCGAACAGGTAGGCATAGGCCTCGATCAGGCGTGAGCCGATCTGTGCCGGTGGGGTTTTAGTGAGCACCAGCAGGGACCCGGCCATGACGACGACTAACACGGGCCAGGCGATCCAGAGTGACCCGGCGCCCAAGAACACGAGGGCTTCGGCCACACCAAAGCCCAGCACACCCCCGGCTTCCCCGAGGCTCTCCAGGCGTGCTTCCCCCACGACGGGTCGACCCGCCTCCAGGTGGCTCATGCCGGCCACCGCCACCATAAACAGCGTCAGGCCAACGCCGATTCTGGCGTTGGCTGCCGCTTTGGTGGGGTGTCGAAACAGCCAGGTGGCGAGCAGCAAAAGGATGAAGGGAAGGGCGAAGGAGAGGCGTCCAAAGAACCCGGCGAAGGTGTAGAGCGAGAAGGTGGTGGCCCAACCCACCCCGTAGTTAAACCATTCAATGACAATGCCGCCCACCGCGAGGACAAAGAGCGCAAACGGAACGCTGTCGCGGCGATCATCCGGGTGAACCGGCTCGATGGGAAAGAGTCGAAACACCGCGCCGGTGGCTTGGGAGATAACCCGCCAGGCTTTGGCAAACCCCGATTCGTAGGGGGTGGTCACCGGGACTGGGGGTGTGGCTTGCGGGTTTCTCGCAATCCGCTTGGTCTTTGGCAACTCCGTATCGGGCACGCGGGACTGACTGCGGGGCGCGCGCCCCGTCGTCCCCTGCGCACGCGTCGACGTGCCCTTAGTGGCCATGGATTTCAGGCTAATCCCGCGGGGCTACCTGACCCCGGAGGACACGCGATACGAACCAAGTGTGCCCGGACGACTGCCGGAAAAACAGGGTTTTTAGGCCTCAATCACGATCGGAACAATCATGGGCCGACGGCGGTGTTGGGTGTTGACCCAACGGCCGACCACCCGGCGGACCACCTGGCTAAACCCGTGGGTGTCTCTGGTGCCCTGTCCGGCAGCATCCTCGAGAGCTTTGAGGATTTCGGGGCGGACATCGTCAAAGACGGAATCGTCCGGAGCGAAGCCCCGGGCGTGAATTTCCGGCCCGACGATGATCTTCCCGGTTTGAGCGTCGATGGCGAGGAAGATGGAGATGAATCCTTCTTCGGCCAAAATGCGTCGGTCTTTCAAATCGGCTTCGGTGATTTCTCCGACGGTGGAGCCATCGACGTAAACAAAGCCGATGTCGATTTGACCGGTCTTATGGGCACGGGCACCTACCAGGTCGACAACGGACCCGTTTTCGCAGATCATCACGTTGTCTCTGGGCACACCGGAGTCGACGGCGACTTCGGCGTTTGCCCGAAGGTGTCTGGCTTCACCGTGGATGGGCATCACGTGGCGGGGTTTTACGAGGTTGTAGACGTAGAGCAACTCTCCGGCTGCGGCGTGACCGGAGACGTGGACTTTGGCGTTTCCCTTGTGGATCACCTGGGCGCCGAGGTCAATCAGCCCATTAATCACGCGGTAGACGGCGTTTTCGTTTCCGGGGATCAGGGAGGAGGCGAGAATCACCGTGTCACCTTCGCCGATGGCGATGGTGGGGTGTTCCCGGCTGGCCATCCGGGAAAGCCCCGCCATCGGCTCGCCCTGCGAGCCGGTGGTCATGTACACAATCTTGTCGTCTGGCATGTCGGGGGCTTTTTTGGCGTCGATCAGTGCGCCCTCTGGCACCCGCAGAAAACCCAACTCTTTAGCGATACCCATATTGCGCACCATGGAGCGCCCTACTAGGGCCACCCGGCGTCCGTTTGCGACCGCTGAGTCGATGACCTGCTGCACGCGGTGGACGTGGGAAGAAAAGCTCGCCACAATCACCCGGCGACTGGCGTGGTGGACGACTTGTTCCAAGACAGGTCCAATCCCCCGCTCCGCGGGGGTGAAGCCTGGAATATCGGCGTTGGTGGAGTCGACCATCAACAGGTCCACCCCTTCTTCGCCGACGCGGGAAAAACCGCGGAGGTCGGTCAGGCGACCATCGAGTGGCAACTGATCCATCTTGAAATCTCCCGTGTGTAACACGGTTCCCGCACTGGTGCGCATAAACAGTGCCAGAGCATCGGGGATGGAGTGGTTCACCGCCAAAAATTCGATATCGAAGGGCCCGAGCTTTTCCCGACTGCCCTCGGCGACGGTGAGTGTGTAGGGGGTGATGCGGTGTTCTTTGAGCTTCGCTTCAATGAGCGCCATCGTGAGCGTCGAGCCCACCAGGGGAATATCGTCACGGATTTTTAGAAGGTAGGGCACCGCACCGATGTGGTCTTCGTGACCGTGGGTGAGCACGATGGCTTCAATGTCGTCGATGCGGTCCCTAATGGGAGCGAAATCCGGGAGGATCAGATCCACACCGGGCTGGGTCTCTTCCGGAAACAACACCCCCGCGTCGACGACGAGGAGCTTTCCACCCAGTTCGAACACGGTCATATTCCGACCCACTTCGCCTATTCCGCCCAGCGGAATAATGCGAAGTGTTTCGGAATCTAGTGCGGGGGGATCGAGCAGGGGTTGGGCCACCGTGGGCTCCTTCAATATTTAGCGGGTGGTGCCTGCCACTTTGGGCAGTGCGCCGCCGGCGGCCGCGTTGCGGTCGGGACGGAAGTTCGAAAAGTCGACGCCAGGAACACCGGAAACCTGATCGATGTCGGCCTCGATAATGGCCGCCTGGTCGTCTTCTGGTCCCACCAGGGGCAGTCGCACCCGGGGTGAGGTGATGTGGCCGAGGCCGTGGAGGATGTATTTGGTCGCCACAGTGCCGGGGACGTGGGTCATGGTCGCTCGCACGAGCGGCTCCAGCAGCTTGTGGGCTTCTGTGGCCTCTGGAAGGCTGCCGCGGTTTACCGCGTCGACCATGATCCGATAAGGCTCAGGAGCAATGTTTGCGGTGACACTGATCATGCCCACTCCCCCAATGGAGAGGGTGGGAAGAGCATTGCCGTCATCGCCGGCGAAATACATCAGGTCGGTTTCGTTGAGCACCCGGCTGACTTCCATCAGATCGCCCTTGGCGTCCTTGACGGCAAGGATGTTGGGGTGTTTTGCCGCACGGAGAATCGTTTCGTAGTTGATGGGCACACCGGTTCGACCGGGGATGTCGTAGAGGATGACGGGTAGGTCGGTGGCATCGGCAATCAGCCGGAAGTGGGTGAGAACCCCCGCCTGGGTGGGCTTGTTGTAATACGGGGTGACGATCATGACCCCGTCGGCACCGGCTTTTTCTGATGCTTTGTAGAGCTCGATAGCGTGGGCGGTTTCGTTCGAGCCCCCACCGGTAATGATTTTGGCCCGACCGGCAGCAACCTGCTTGCCCACAGTGACCAGTTGCAGTTTTTCTTTATCCGTGAGCGTGGAGGTTTCACCGGTGGTTCCGGTCACCACAATGCCGTCCACGCCCTGGTCCACAAGCCCCGCCATTAGCGCTTCGGTCGACGGCCAATCCACTTCGCCTTCGGCGTTCATGGGGGTCACCATCGCGACGAGGACCTGACCGAAGGGGTTTTCTTGAATACTCACAGCCTCCAGGCTACCCGGCCCCTGCATCGGTGTCGTCCACAGGCGATTTCCCACTACCCGGGGTTAACCGAGGCCGTGTCTTTCTCCGGAGTGGTCTAAGACCGGGTAAAAACCAGATTGACCGGGCAAAGCACGCAAACGCCAACGACTTATCTGAAGAAACGTCGCCTTAAGCCGTTACGTTCAGCCACACAGTGAGCCACGCGGCACTCCGCTTTGAGCCCGCCGCAGCACAGATTAAGGACAGGCACCATGTCGCAGACGGTCAATGCCGAAGAGCTCATCGGCTCCGGCGTTTTCGACTGGCCTCGATCACCCTCCGGTGTGCCCGCCTCCACCGACCTCTCCTACGAACGCTATTGCGCCCACCTGGTGATTAAGGTGTTGGGCCAACCCCCTGCACACGGCGCGGCCGTGTTGCGAGTGACAGAGCGGGCCAGTTGGCACTACTTGGGTGGCTATGGCACTACCCAGGACATCTCTTTGTCGAAAGACGACGACACCGCCTCACAGAACGCCGAGTACTTCGATGCTCTGCGCAGGGGTTACCTCAGCACACCGCTCGAGTCTTCGCCCGGCGTGAGTCGCCACCTCGTGGGAATCGAATCCCCCTATCTCGGAGTTTTAGTACTCGACGCCGCAGAGGCCATCACGTTGACCTCGGGAGCCCTCGCGCTGCTTCGACACAGCACACAGTTTTTTGCGGGAGGCGTGCCCTCTGGGCGACATTCAGCGCATACGGCCCGGCCCGGCGCAGAGGGCGACACGTTTTTCACCCCGAGACAACACGAGGTGCTGCAATTGGTCGCAGAGGGAAAGTCCAACACCGAAATTGGCCGGAAACTCTCGATCAGTGCGTCGCTTGCCAAACTGGAAGTGACGTTTCTCATGCACGCTCTGGGGGCGAAAAACCGCCTCGACGCCGTGGTCCAGGCCCAGAGAAATGGGATACTCCCGATTCCCTCAGCACACGGCGGTGGTGAACCCGCCCTCTGACGACTGCGGAAGACGGCCGGTCACGACACCAGGTGATGTGGAGCAGTCACGCCGCACGAACCCGTCACACCAGCACTTCCCACCAGCACACCACGCACGCAATGCACACCAGGCCGGTTTCTGCTCTACGGCGCCACGCGTCCGTTCGCATTGAACGTCTCTGCCGTCATCGGCATCAGCGGCTCCCAGAAGGCTTCCATCTTCTCGGCGACCATTTCGATTTCTCGCTGCGGGAAGGACGGGAAGTGCGTGCCCTCACGCGTAGTGCGAAGGCTTAAGAAGTTCATCAGCGAGCGCGCATTCATCGTCACGTACATCGACGAATACAGCGAGACCGGTAGTGCCGCCCTGGCGACTTCCCGGGCGATACCCGCATCGAGCATGCGGGTATAGGACTCGTAGCCGGCGATACAGGCGGCTTTGATTTCGTCGACGGCCATTTGGTGCTGTTCGCTCGTGCCGTCTTCAAATTCGTAGGCACCGGGTTTTCCGACCTGGACGAGTTTGCGCTCAGGGCCCGGAACATAGAACACGGGACGCAGTTCGCGGTAGCGACCGGATTCTTCGTTGTAGCTGGCGATCCGGTGTCGCATAAATTCGCGGAAGACAAAAATGGGCGCTTGGACGTAGTAGGTGAGCGAGTTGTGCTCGAAGGGCGATCCGTGTCGATCGCGCATCAGGTAGTTGATGAGCCCCCGATCTCGATCGGTGGCTTCTTTGCCGGCCGCGGCCCCCTCGAGGGTTTGCTCGCCCTGGGTGGAGACCCGGGCGGCAAAGATGACATCGGCGTCGGAGGCCTGGTTTCGCACAAGCTCCACGGTGACATCGGAGCGAAAAACGATTTCGTGGTGTTCTGACACCCCTTCAGCATACGCAGAGAACCTCCCGTCATTCTTTGTCACACACTGGTGGTGGCCAATCACTGTGCATAGCGTGAGAGGACATGGACACCACGCTGAGTATTGTGCTGATTGTTGGCCTGGTCGCCCTCGCCAGCGCAGTGGGCCTCATCTGGCGTGCCACCCGGTCACGGGTGAGCACCCCCAGTGGCTCCGAGCGTGCTGTTCGGGTTCCCTCGCGCTACCTCGCAGCCGGTAAAACGCTCACTCTGCTGCAGGTCTCCGCACCGCTGTGTTCCTACTGCGGTGCCATGCGGGGGATTCTGGGCTCCGCTTCGACCCGCGAGAGCAACGCAGGACACGTCGAGTACGACGTGTCGGAAATACCCGAGGTGATCGAGTCGTTCACGATTCGACGCACACCTACGACATTGTTGGTGTCCGCATCGGGCGATGTGCTCTTCACCCTGCAGGGCCCCACACCGCCTGGTGTGGTGAGCGATCACATTCAACGCGCTTTCGAAGAAATCCACAGGAGATCCGATGACTACCTCATCTAACCACCCCGGTCAGATTGATCCACGTGGCCCGCGCTTTGGCGCGGGCATCACCAGTGTGTTGATCCTGATCGTCCTCGTCTTCGGCCTGCCCGTTGCCGACAGACCGGCATTCGATGGTGCCTGGTGGCTGTTTGTGGCCATTACCGCGCTCTTTGCCTGGGGCACGCTTCTGGGGCCCGCCAAACACCCGTATGGGGTGTTGTTCAGAGCCCTTATTCGACCACGCCTGTCCGCGCCCACCTACTTCGAGGACGACGCACCACCGCGTTTTGCCCAATTGGTCGGGTTGATCGTGAGCGCGGTAGGAATCACCCTGCACGTACTCGCCGTCCCCTACGGACTGGTCATCGCCGCCGCGGTGGCCTTCCTCGCGGCGTTTTTAAACGCCGTATTTGGCCTGTGTCTGGGCTGCGAGCTCTATAACGCCCTGCTGCGACTGCGCACCCACCGTGCCACCCCGCAGGCCTGACACTCCTGGTGGGTGAGAAGTTGCTGAATAGCACTCGCCAAAACCGGCAGATAGTGGTTGCATTAAGACCATCTCGCAGGATTCGCACGTCACCGTGCGATTGCTGGACGAACCGTGTGGACCCACCCGCTGGGTCTCGCACCCCAAGGAAGGGACACCACGATGGCGATCACCAGTGAATCACACACCCACTGGGAGGGCTCACTTGCCGAAGGGCACGGCCAAACCCGTTTGCAATCCTCCGGAGCCGCCACATTCGATGTGACGTGGGCGGCGCGCTCCACCGGAGAAACCGGCACCACCAACCCCGAAGAGCTCCTCGGTGCCGCACACTCCGCCTGCTATTCGATGGCGCTCAGCCACGCCCTGGGTGGCGCCGGCTACACCCCCGACTCGTTGGATGTCACCGCCGCGGTCACCTTTGTCCCCGGTGAAGGGGTCACCGGTTCACACCTTCTCCTGGTGGCGAGCATTCCCGGTCTGTCAGAAGACGAATTCCACCGCTTCGCCGAGGAGGCGAAAGCGGGCTGCCCGATTTCCCAGGCACTGGCCGGGGTTCCGATCACCCTCGAGGCGAGTCTGACCTAATGGCCCTGCCCCCAGACCCCGCACAGACCCTGCGGGTGCTGATCTCTGGCGCCAGTGGCCTGATCGGCACTCCGCTGAAAGAGCGGCTGCGAACCCGCGGCCACGACGTTCACGTGCTGGTCCGCCGCGAACCACACGATGCGACCGAACACCGCTTTGATCCCGCCACAGGTCAGATTGATCAGGGCATCGTCGACCACGTCGATGTGGTGATCAACCTCTCCGGTGCGTCGATTGCGAAATTACCGTGGACGGCCGCGCATAAACGCGCCATCCTCGACTCACGCATTGATGCCACCAACACGATCGTCGGCGCCATCACAGACTCCCCCACCCCACCACACAGTCTCATTCAGGCCTCCGCGGTGGGCTTCTATGGCGACCGCGGCGAAGAAGACCTCACGGAAGACTCCGCGGCGGGTTCTGGCTTTCTCGCCGACGTCACCCAGGCCTGGGAAAATGCCACCACACCCCTCGAGGGCTCTTCCACCCGCGTGGCACTGGCCCGCACCGGTTTGGTCATCGCCCAGGGCGGGGCGATAGCACCTCTTCGACTACAGACCATGCTCGGTGTGGGCGGGGCTATTGGCTCTGGTCGGCAGTGGTGGCCCTGGATTAGCCTGCGCGACGAAGTCGACGCGCTGGTGTTTTTAGTAGAAAACCAGAAACTCTCCGGGGCGTTTAACCTCGCCGGTCCCACCCCCGTGATTTCGCGCGAGGTGACACAGACCCTCGCGCACATGATGAAGCGCCCGCACTGGCTGGGCCTACCCGAATTCGCGGTGAAACTGCTGCTCGGAGAGGCAGGCCGGGAGCTTCTACTCGCCAGCCAAAAGGTCCTCCCCACAGCACTCGTGGACGCGGGATTCGAATTCTCGGACAAGACCATTGCCGAAGCTCTCGCATCAGTCGATCTTTAGGACCTGACCAATTGCGTGACTAGAGTCGAGCGCTCATCAGACGCAGGGCTGAAAGTCGTCTGGTGCGGTGGCTCTTTGGCGGCCGAAACAGCGCAAGCCAGCCGATGGCGTTACGAGCGGCGGTCGCTTTTCTCTAAAGAAATCGCTCGTCTGATCGCCCAGCGCCCGCGCCGGCGATCGCCGCAGGCGTCATAGGCGAGGCCCAGTCGAAACCAGGCTTTCCAATCTTCTTCCGCTGCTTCCACCTCGGCTTGGAACCCCGGGAACAACTGGGTGGCTTCTTCCCTCAGTGCCCGACCACCGATGGTGCGGGGGAATTCGGGAACTAAGCCCTGTTCCTCCAAAAGTGCCCGCAGGCGACTAGAGGCCGCCCCAAAACGCCATTCGGCCACGAGGCCCCACGCCCCAGCAGTGGCAGCACCAGCAGGGCAACACCCATGACGTTGACAATCAAATTGTCGTCTTGCAACAAGATCGAGGCGTAGACCACGGCGAAGCCCAAGTACACCAGGAGCAGCAGTGACATCACCACACTGCCGGCGAGGTAGCGATTCACCAGGGCTACGCCCCCGGCTCTGCTGGGTCACTGGAGGTCCCATCCGCAGTCACTGGCGCAACCAGACCCAACGCCTGGTCGAGTCCCACCACGAGGCCTTCCTGGTCCATCACTGCTTTCATCGCCACGGCAATACCGTGGCGATAGGCATCGGCAGAGTGGGTGTCGTGTCGAATGGACAGGGTCTCTGCGGTGCCACCAAAGATGACCTCCTGCTGGGCCACGACACCGGCTAGACGCAGGGAGTGCACCGACACCCCGTGGATGTCATCCCCGCGGGCTGTTTGGTTGGAATGCGGGGCGAGGACACCTCCGTGGGCATCGCGGACTGCCGCGATGCGCTCTGCGGTGTTTCTCGCCGTACCGGAGGGGGAATCGACTTTGCCCTGGTGGTGGGCTTCGATGATTTCGACCGAATCGAAGTAGTGGGCGGCAATCGTCGCCAGGTGGCTACCCACCACCGATCCCACCGAAAAGTTTGGCACCACCATCACCCCGGCACCGGGAAGAGTGGCGAGCTTCTTACGAAGGCTCTCTAGTTTGTCGGCGTCCCAACCAGACGTTCCCACCAACACTTTTGCGCCGTGTTCGAGGGCGGCATCAACAACTTTTGGTGAGACCGCAGGCAGTGACACATCGACCACCAGGTCCACACCGGCTAGCTCGTCCAGGCTGTTACTAGAGCCCAGTTCTTTGGCGAGTTGGAAACCGCTAGTGGCATCAACAACTTGGCAGACAATCCGACCCAAACGGCCAGAAGCCCCCACAACCGCCACCTGGACACTCACAGATGAAGCCTAGCAACTTGGTGCTCACCAAGAACGGTCTCACGAGACCTCGCTCACGACGACACGGAGTCGTGTCTGATCAGGACAACGAGAGGAAGAGCTTTTCCAGGTCCTCGACTTTGGGTTTGCCGTCATCGTCGAGGCTGTCCTCCGCGACACACTCGCGCATCGCCGTGGCGATGATGGCAAAGCCTGCTTTATCCAGTGCGCTGGAGACGGCGGAGAGCTGTGTGACGACGTCACGGCAGTCACGACCCGATTCGACCATGGCGATGACCGCACCCAGTTGTCCCTGCGCGCGGCGGAGTCTATTGACAATCTTCTTATCGTCGGCGACCGGCAGGTCGGCCTCCGGGGTGAGCTCTACGGCGGGTGCGAGCTTTGCGGTGCTCACGGCTTTTTTGGCGGTCATGACGTCGATGCCTCCTGTTTCGTGGCGGTGGTGGCGAATGTTCCCAACTGCCAGGTGAGGTAGCCACCATCGAGGTTTTTCACTTCGATGCCCTCTAAGCGAAGAATACTCGCTGCAGTGTGAGCTCTTTGGCCGACACGGTCAAAGACGATGAGCTTCCGAGCTCGAAGGGAGTCGAGGTTGTCCCTGATGGAATCGAGGGCGACAAACTCTGCCCCGGGGATGGTGCCCCGGGAGTGTTCGAAGCTGGAGCGCACGTCGATCAGTTCCCAGCCGTCTGCGATGAGCTGGTCGACTTCGTGCCACTGGGCGGAATCTTCTCCACCGACGCGGTTGTCGTTGATGTAACCGGCCATGTTGATGGGGTCTTTCGCGGAGCCAAACTGGGGGGCGTAGGCGAGCTCTAAGTCAATGAGGTCTGTGGCGGTGAGACCTGCCTGCATGGCGGTCGCCAACACGTCGATTCTCTTATCCACGCCGTCATCACCCACCACTTGGGCGCCGAGGATGAGGTCGGTCTCTGGATCGACGATGATCTTCATCGCCATTTGGGCCGCATCCGGGTAGTACCCGGCGTGATCGATGGGGTGCGAGTGGATAATCCGCATGGCTCGACCCTGGTCACGGAGCACTCGCTCGTTGAGGCCCGTGGAGGCAGCGGCCAGTCCGAAGAAGCCCACGATGGAGGTGCCATAGGCGGTGGCGTTTCGCACCGGGCGGCCCATGATCGAATCGGCCGCGTAGCGGCCGTGGCGGTTAGCAAGGCCTGCGAGCGGAATCATGCCGGCTCCGGCTTCTCGTTTCTTTTCGGCCGCATCACCGACCGCCCAAATGGCGGGGTCGGAGCTTCGCTGTTGGTCATCCACGGCGATACCACCGGCCGAGCCAATGTCGAGTCCGGCTTCTTTCGCCAGCTCCAGGTTGGCCTTGGCCCCTACCGCCATCACGACCATGTCGGCATCCAGTGCGTTTCCACCCTCCAGGGTCACACCCTGGTCGGTCACTTCGTGGACTTTGGCGGCCAAGTGCACATCGACGTCGTTGACCCGCGCACGCTCGACCAACAACCACGCCATTTCAGCATCCAGCAGCGGCATCAGCTGGGGTAGTGCCTCGACCAGGGTGACCTTCATCCCTTGTGGGCAAGGTTTTCGGCCACTTCGAGGCCGATGAACCCTCCGCCGACGACGATCGCGGACTGGGCGGTCTGGGTGCGCTCGATCATCCGGTCCATGTCATCGAGGTTCCACAGCACATAGGACTTCTCGACACCCGGAAGTGGGGGCCTGATCGGACTGGAGCCGGGGCTTAACACCAGGGCGTCATAGTCGGCGGAGTATTCCTTGCCGGTTTCCACTTCGCGCACGTGGACGGTTTTGTTCGCGCGGTCAATGGCGGTGACTTCGGTGCGCACGTGCACGTCGATGTTGAAGCGGTTTTTTAGCGCACCGGGGGTTTGGAGCACCAGTGAGCTGCGGTGGGGGATGACCTCACCCACGTGGTAGGGCAGGCCGCAGTTGGCAAAGGAGACTTCACCGCCGCGCTCGAACACCGTGATCTGGGTGTTCTCCGAGAGCCGGCGCAGCCTGGTCGCTGCCGACATGCCACCGGCGACGCCGCCGACGACGACGACTTTTTCCGGTGCGGCGCTTTCGCTACCGGGGGCGTGTGAGGGGTTGGAGTTCGTGGAAGTCTGTGCGTTCATACCCACCACCCTATACCCTGGGGGGTATCATTTCCACACCCAGCTAGCTCGTGTCACGCTTAACCCTGTGTCAGGCCAACCCATGAAAAAACCCCTCAACCAGGTCCTCTTTGGTTGGCTTCGAAAAGACCTGTTGATGATGTTCTCCGGCGACCCGGAGGGTGGGGCTCCGTGGGTGGTCCAGATGGGCGAAGGACACGACGCCGGATACTTCGGCCCCGACTCCGCCGTCTGGCACGTGAACGGCGCCGCGCCCACCCTGGTCGCGGGTATTCGAGCACTCATGATGCAGACCCTGCACCCCGGCGCAATGGCCGGTGTGGCAGACCACTCCCGCTACCACAGCGACCCGCTGGGCCGCCTCGCCGGCACTGTGCGGTGGGTCGTGGTCACCACCTTCGGCAGTACCGACACGGTCGCCACCGAAGTCTCCCGGGTGGAAAAGATGCACCACCGCGTCACCGGCGACTACCAACCCAACAACCGGAGTGAGCCCACCGCGTATGCCGCGAGTGATAAGTCGCTGATCGCCTGGGTCCACCTGGTCTTTACCGACGCCTTCTTGGGAAGCCACTTAAGCCTCGGTCGAGATATCCCGGACGCCGACGGAGAGTCTGGTCCCGATCGGTACGTGCGGGAGTGGTCGAAGGCGGGCATCCTGATGGGCTACCACACTCCCCCCACCACCCAGCGGGGACTCGAAGAGGCCATCGAAGCGTTTGTTCCCGAGCTTCGCTCGGACGAGCGCGTCGCCGATGCGCTGACATTTATTTTGGACCCGCCGCTTCCGCGCAGTATTCGACCCGGCTACCGGCTCCTCTCCGCCGCGGCAGTCGCCAGCTTGGACCCCCGGTATCGAAAGCTACTCGGTCTAAAGCGCCCCTGGTGGCCGGCACTCACCATTGGTCGCCTCGCCGTCGCCTTCATCGGATGGGTGTTGGGAGCAGAGTCACCGAGTATGACAAAAGCCCGCGAGCGCATCGACGCACTGCCAGAAAAAGACCGCCGACCGGTGAACATCACCCCGTCAGGCCCTGAAGCACCCCGCTAACCCTCAGTAGCCGCCGCCCCGCAGGCTACTGCCGCCCAGCCTGTCCCTCGTGAACCGGCCAATAACGCGCTGGGTGAATCGAAAGCGCTGGGTCGCTGCGTGCCCTACTGCATTCCCAGAATGTCGACGACAAAGAAAATGGTGTCCTCTGCGCCGATCGCACCATCCTGGGTTCCCCCCTGTGGGCCGTAGCCCAAGGCCGGTGGGATGGTGATGAGCACCCTGGAGCCCACGTTCTGTCCCACTAAGCCGTCTCGAAAGCCGGGGATGACACCGTTGGTGGGGAACGTGGCGGGTTCACCGCGTTCAAAGCTGGAGTCGAAGGTTTCTCCGGTATTCCAGTTCACCCCGTGGTACTGCACGACCACGGTGGCACCGTCGTAGACCATGTCGCCTTCACCGTCGATGACGGCTGCGACCTGGTAGGCGTCGGGGATCTCGCCTTCAGGAAATTCCACAACGGGCGTCCCGCCAGAGAATTCGACGGTGGGGAAGCCCTCGGGGGCTGGCTGCTGCGGCGCAACCAGCTCTTCCAGCGGCGGTGGCGGTGGCGGCTGGATGTCCAAGATGTCGGCGATGAAAATGATCGAGACATCGGGGCCCAAACCAAACTCCGGGGCCCCTTCTGCGCCGAAGGCTTCTTCAGCGGGAATCACTCCGGCGACCCGCGAGCCATTGCTCGAGCACATCAGGGTGTGCACCAGACCGACCAGGTAGGGCGTTTCTGGTTCGATCGGGATCATGTCTGGCGCTTCGTCTTCGTAGCCGATGTGGCCGATTTTTTCTCCGGTCTCACCGTTGAAGTAGGCGTAGGAGAGGGTTACCCGGTCTTGGGCTTTTACTTGCTCGCCGGCGCCTTCGACCACGACCATTCGTTCGGTCGAATCGGGATTGAGCGCGGAACTAAACGTAATCTCGGGGGGTGCATCGAGGTCAGTGCTCACTTCCAACGACTCCACGTCGGGACCGGAGGGCTGGCATTCGCCAGGCGCCATCGGTTCGCTGCCGCCTTGCGCTTCAGCGTCTTCGCCGAGAGCTGCCGGGTCGGCTTCGCCGGCAGCACAGCCGGCAAGAATCAGGGTGAGCGCTGCCGAGGCAGCGATAGGGACGAGCCTGGGCACGAGAAACAACCTTCCAGAGGGGGAAAACCAAACGCCCGCCATCCTTGCAGGCACAACCTGGATATCGCGTCAGGTGGGGGAAATTGTCTGGGCAATCACAGCCACTTCAAAGTTCACGCTCCGGGCGATGAAGCACGCCTCGTGGGCGTCGTGGTGGAGCGCCTGGGCCACATCGCGCTGCGAAATGGGCACCTCCACCCGCGGTCGAAGCTCCACCCGCACCATCTGCCCAGCCCCTGAGTCCTCCACGCGAAGTGTCCCCGTCGCGTCGATTTCGACGTCACGAATCTCGATCTGCGCGAGACCGGCGAGGTAGACAAAGCTCAGAAAATGGCACTGGGCGAGGGCGGCAACCAACAGCTCTTCCGGGTTCCACCGACTCGTCTCCCCGTGGAACACCCTCGCCGACGTCCCTTCGATGTCCGGTTTTCCTTCCGCCACGATGGTGTGTCTGCGGGCCAAAGCTCCGGGTCGGACAGCTCCGGTTCGGGCAGCACTGGGCCCGGCAGCACTGAGTGGGAAATTATCGGGTCGGGGGGTATTCGACTCCGTGCCTTCGGTCTCGAGCTCGGTCGAGCTGTTGTCTGCCGTGTTGTCGCTGTCAGGTCCCGCGAGAAGGCGCAGGTGAAAGTGATGCTCTGGCACCCTTCACCCCCAGTCGATAACACCCCTGGCCAGCCCCAAGGAGTCCGTGGACGCCGGGACTCGGTGGGCAGGAGATTAGCTCTCACCACTCTAAATGCGCCGGAGATTCGTCCGGGTCGATCAGCTGGGTCGATCAGCTGGGTCGATCAGCTGGGTCGATCAGCTGGGTCGATCAGCTGGGTCGATCAGCTGGGTCGATCAGCTGGGGCAGATCAGCGCGGGCGGGAGCGACCTGTCGCCCCTATCCCCCTCCGGGTGCGTCTTTTTCCCAGCGCTCATTTTTCCCGGCGCTCATTTTTCCCAGCGCTCAGCACT
>NZ_JAVLBO010000015.1:0-35508 GCF_031581085.1 Pontimonas sp. | reverse complement strand
GCCTGTTAGTCGCTGATGCGATCGGCCAGGTGCATGAGGACTCTCGAGGCACATATGGGTATCGACGAGTCCAGGCAGCATTACGCATTGAGCGGGATCTGACGGTCAACCACAAGCTTGTTGCCAAGGTAATGGCGGATTTAGGCCTGACGGGGCTGCCTCGGAAGAAAACCCGGAAACGGAACCTAATCGGCGTCCGAACCAGTAGCGACCTGGTGAACCGGAACTTCACTGCTAATCAGCCGAACCGGTTATGGGTGACCGACATCACAGAACATCCCACGAAAGAAGGAACCGTTTACGCCTGCGTGGTCTTAGACGTGTTTTCTCGGAAAGCTGTCGGTTGGGCGGTTGATCGACGGCCGGAGACCAGTCTGGTCAACTCGGCTTTGTTCATGGCCCACTCCAGCAGGCAACCAGCCACCGGGGGAATCATTCACGCCGACCATGGAGCCCAGTTCACCTCCTGGGCGTTCACCAGCAACGTCGACAAATACGGCCTCAGACTCAGCCTCGGCACGGTCGGTGACTGTTACGACAATGCCATGATCGAGTCCTTCTGGGCCAGAATGCAGACAGAGCTACTCGATCGGAAAAAATGGGTCACGATTGTTGAACTCAGCACAGAGATGGTCGACTACATTGACACCTTCCACAACTATCAGCGACGCCACTCCTCACTGGATATGCTGACACCAACCGAATACGAAAACCTATACGCCCCCATGCTCCAACTCACGTGAGCCCGGCCAAAAAACGGGGGTCAGATCACAGCGCTCATTTTTCCCAGCGCTCAGCACTGAGGTCTACACTGGTCAGCATGACTGACGTACTCTCTTCTGCACCCGCCACCACTGCCACAGACGCTGCCTCCGGCTCGACCAATCGCAAGATTGTGACCCCAATTCCTGGACCGCGCAGCATTGAGCTTCACGATCGCCGCGTCAAGGTCGTCTCCGAGGGTGTCTCGGAGCTTTTCCCGATTTACATTGACCACGCCCACGACGCGCTGATGGTCGATGTCGACGGCAACCAGTTCATCGACTTCACCGGAGGCATTGGTGTGACCACGGTCGGTCACACCAATGACGCGGTGGTCGACGCGGTTCGCGAACAGGTGGGAAAACTCACCCACACCCTCTTTGGTCTGGTCGGCTACGAGTCGTATATTCGCGCCGCTGAACTGTTGGCCGAACACACCCCCGGTGATTTTCCAAAAAAGTCGGTCTTTGTGAACTCCGGTGCGGAAGCACTGGAAAACGCGGTGAAGATTGCCCGCAAATTCACCGGTCGCACCGAGGTGGCGGTTTTGCACCACGGCTATCACGGTCGCACCCACTTGACCGCGTCGATGAACTACAACATGCACCCCTACGGCACGGGCTTCGGTCCTCTCGCCGGTTCAGTCCACCACGCCCCCAACTCCCACCCGAGTGTCGATGGCCTCACCGGCGAGCAGGCCGCCAAAGCCACCATTACCCACCTAGAAAAGCGCGTTGGAGCAGAACAGATTGCCTGCCTCGTCGTCGAGCCCATCCAGGGTGAGGGCGGTTTCATCGTCCCCGCCGATGGTTACTTAAACGCCCTCGTGGACTGGTGTGAACAACACGGCATTGTCTACGTCTCCGACGAAGTACAAAGCGGCATGATGCGAACCGGTAAATACTTCGCCAGTGAGCACTTTGGCATCACCCCCCACCTCACCACCTCCGCCAAAGGCATCGGTGGTGGTCTGCCGATCGCCGCAGTGACCGGCCGTGCCGACATTATGGACGCCTCGCACTCGGGCGGCCTCGGGGGAACCTTCGGGGGAAACCCGGTCGCCGCCGCGGCGCTGGTCGCCGTCTTCGACCAGGTCGAGAAAAAGGGTCTCCTCGCTGAAGCCCAGCGCATCGAATCGGTGATGCGCCCGCGCTTAGAAGCGATCGTGGAGCGCTTCGACGTCGTCGTCGACGCCCGCGGTAAGGGCGCGATGTTGGCCATCGAGCTCAACGACCCAGAAACCGGTGAACCGGCACCCGCCGTCGGTAAAGCCATCCAGCAGTTCGCCCTGCACCAGGGGGTGTTGTTCCTCACCGCCGGCACCTTTGGAAACGTGCTGCGCTTCCTGCCGAGTGTGGTCATCACCGACGAGCAGCTACACGAAGGCCTCGATGTCTTAGAAGCAGCACTCGAAGAGGCGACTGGCCACGCCGCGGCTCAGGCCTAAGCCGGCTCATGGCGACCTGGCTGGCAGCCGACGATAGCGCGGTGCTGGCCACTCTCGAGCGAGACGGCCACACCGAGTCTGTTCACCACGGCATCCTCAGTGTCGTTGATGGCTCCGGCGAGGTCCTCTTTGAAGCGGGTCGGGCTGACCGTGTGGTCTACCCGCGCTCGACGATCAAACCCCTTCAAACACTCGCCGTGTTGCGCACCGGCGTGGAGTTAACCGATCTGGAAATCGCTCTGGCCACCGCCAGTCACAGTGGATCGCGCGAGCACCGCGAGGCGATCTCTACGTTTTTAACCCGCCACGTCTTAAGCGAAGGGCTCCTGCAGTGTCCGCCCGACTGGCCGCTGTCGGTGTCGGAAAAAGCCGCGCTCATCGCCGAGGGCGGCCAGCAAAGCGCCCTGGCGATGAACTGCTCGGGCAAACACACCGGCTTTCTCGCCGCCTGCCAGCACCGGGGCGACCCGCTGGAGGACTACCTCGATGTGAACCACCCGCTGCAGCGAGACATTCGCGACACCATCGAAGAGTTCACCGGGGAGACCATCAGCCACACCAGCACCGATGGCTGCGGCGCTCCCCTGCACGCGATCACCCTGCACGGTCTCACCCGCGGCATCGCACGCCTGCTCTCCAGTGATGACCCCCACGCGAAGCGCATTGTGAGCGCCATTGGCGCTCACCCGTGGGCACTCTCGGGAGCGAACACACCGAACACCAGGGTCATCGAGACCCTGGGGGGCATTGCGAAAATTGGTGCCGAAGGGCTGGTCGTGATCGGACTACCGGGCGGAATCACCGCGGGGGTCAAGATCCTGGATGGGTCGATGCGCGCGACCACACCGGTCGTCCTCGAAGCCCTCGCCCGGGTAAATGCAATTCGTCCGGAAGTAGTGCAGAATTTACGAGGTTGGCTCGACGAGCCAGTGCGTGGCGGTTCAACAGTGATCGGCGGTCTTCTGGTGACACTGGGCAATGGTGCCCGGCCAGACGACCTCACAGAAAGGCACAGACAATGAAAATCTCGATTCCTCGGGAGATCAAAAACAACGAATTCCGCGTGGCGATTACCCCCGCTGGGGTTCGAGACCTGGTCAGTGGAGGACACGACGTCAGCGTCGAAACCGGAGCCGGTGCGGGAAGCCAAATCACCGACGAGGCCTACCAGCAAGAAGGCGCCCGCATTGTCCAGACCGCCGATGAATGTTGGGGTGAAGCCGACATGGTGGTCAAAGTCAAAGAACCGGTGGCCGAGGAATACCGGCATTTTCGAGACGACCTCACCCTGTTTGCCTTCCTCCACCTGGCCGCCGAGCCCGAGTTGACCAAGGCCCTCATGGACTCCGGTATGACGGCAATTGCCTACGAAACCGTCCAGTTGCCAGGCGGTGGCCTGCCGCTGCTCGCCCCCATGAGCGAAGTCGCCGGTCGACTCGCCTCCATTGTCGGAGCCCACACCCTGCTTCGCCCCCAGGGTGGCAGTGGACAGCTCGTCCCCGGTGTTCCGGGCACCCGCCCCGCACACGTCGTCATTTTGGGTGGCGGCGTCGCCGGAACGAACGCCATGTCGGTCGCGGTCGGACTCGGTGCGCGGGTGAGCGTGTTGGATACCAACCTGCAGCGACTGAAAGAAATCGACGCCCTCTACGCGGGCCGGGTCACCACGTTGGCGTCCAACTCACTAGAAATTGAGCGCGCCGTCACCGATGCCGACCTCGTGATCGGCTCGGTGCTGATCCCCGGTGCCAAGGCACCCAAACTGGTCTCGCTGGAGCTCGTCTCGAAAATGAAACCGGGCAGTGTGCTCGTCGACATCGCCGTCGATCAGGGCGGCTGCTTCGAAGGCTCGAAACCCACCACCCACGACGACCCGACGTTTGCCGTGCACAACTCGGTCTACTACTGCGTGGCGAACATGCCAGGTGCCGCCCCCGCCACATCGACGGCGGCGCTCACCAACGCCACCATGCCCTACCTGCGCCAGCTCGCCAATAAGGGCTGGAAGGACGCTCTCAAAGCAGACGCAGCCTTCGCCTCGGGTCTGTCCACCCACGCCGGTGCCCTGACCAACCAGTTCGTCGGTGACGCTTTGGGCATTGCCGCCGAAGACGCCGCCCTGCACCTGTAGAGCTCGCGAAGCCACCGGGATTATTGACCAGGCTTATCGACCGGGCAGGCCCCAGTCAATAAGCCTGGTGGTGTGCGAGCGCACCCACCAGGCCTGCGAGTCCGGTGGGCTCACACGCGGCGCGCGTTCGTGGCCGACGACCTGTCGCATCTGGGCGGGCGAGAGTCCCCGCAAAATCACTCCGGCTCCCCCGAGGGCCGCCTCGAGGCCCGCGCCGGCGAACACACCGCCGACGTCGCTGTGTGTCCACCCCGCCTGGTTCAGCCGCTCCGATGATGCCCAGGCCCCATCAGTCGAATCTGCTCCCTCCGCCGAGACACACACGCCGCCGCTGTGGGCACTGAGGACGTCTTCAAGGCTCGGCCGCGCCAACAGAGGGTGTGTCACTGGACCCTCCGGAGTGGGCTCAACACCGGTCCTATCCACAGCGGTCGTATTCACACCGGTCGCATTCACACCGGTCGTATCAACACCGGCCGCCCCCACACGATCCGGCCGGGCAAAGTGCACCGGATGGTCACGCCAGAGTCCCCGACCCGGTGGGGCGTGGGGAGAGAAATAGCGTCGGTCGATGCCCCACTGGTCTAAATACTCCGCGTGGCCAATCCGCAGGACAATGAGCTCCACACCTGTTCGAAGAAGCGGACGGAGAATGCCACAGCCTGGCCGACTGGAAATCACAAGCCGGCCAGGCTGTGGCTGTTCAGACAGCGCCGCTCCGGCAGCGACAAGACGCTCGGCCAATTGGGCCTGCACCTGCTCGGAACAGCCCGCCCACACCCGATCAATGCGGGGAGCAAACACCTGAAGTGCCGGCTGCTCATCCTGCCCGGACGCACGAGACTCGGCCGTTGGCGGGGGGCTGGACCCGACGAACTGTGGTGCCGCGGTGTGGGGGTGGGATGACTGGGCCTGTGAGGACTGGGCGTGGGATGACTGGGCGTGTGAGGACTGGGCGATGTTAATCAACACCTCGAGCGAGTCGAGCAGGGCGGCGGGTTCGTCGGGGAGAAAGAGCGGCACCTGGTGTGTCGGCACACACTCCACCACCCGCGACATTGATTCGCCGACGCCGCTTCCCACATCACCGGCTAACACCACCAGACCGTGGGCCAGGTCGTCGGGCACCCATGGGGACAGGCGCTGCAGATCGGCCTGTTCGATCAAACCGAGCTCGCCGGCGACCGGGGCGACCACATCGGGGAGGGACTCGCTCCAGAGCCTTTCTGCCACAGCCTGGGTGCCAGTCGGTGGCCCCAGGGCCACCACCTGGCTGGTGTAGGGGGAATCACCGAGGGTGAGCGCGAGGGTCGTCCCCACCGGGGTCGCACTGAGCCGCCTAATGGTGGCCTCCTGAACTCCGGGGAGATAGTCCCTGGCTTCCATCGGGTCGGTGACGCCCAGGCAGAATCGAAGCCCGGCGTTGACAATCACACTCCGGGGCACCTGGGAGGTCATCCGCTGACCCGAGACCACCAGGTGCAGGCCCAAGGAGCGGCCCCGGGACGCAATATCGCCCAGTAGCTCCGCAAAACGCGGTTCGCGCTCGAGTAACAGGGCGACCTCGTCGATGGCAATAATGCTCCGCGGGCAGACCACCTCTGCCGGCAACTCGCTGATATCGGCTACCGCATGGTCGGCCAAGAGGGCCTCTCGCCGGGCGATTTCGGCGACCACACCGCTGTGTACTCGACGAAGCGAATCGGGCTCCAAATCGGTGAGTACCCCGGCGAGGTGGTCAAGCCCCTGAAGGCCCAAAGCCCCAGCGCCACCCTTGAAATCGATGAGGACGCAGCTGAATTGGTCGGGGCGATACCGGCGAGCGGTATCCAGCAGTAGCCGCTGTAACAGGACGGTTTTCCCCCGACCGGTTTGCCCCCAGACCAGGGCGTGCGGTCCGTCCGTCGCGAGGTCGTGACTGTGCTGGTCATCGAGGGAAAACCACAAACCACTTCGATCCTCGGCAGACCCCGGCTCCCGGTTTCGCTCCGGCTCCACCAGGCGCCACTGGTCGATGCGCCGCCACGCCCAGAGCGCCCCGGGTGCACTCAGCCGGTCGGGCCGAAGCGCCTGGTCGATACGCCGGCCGTGGTCAAAAAGCTGTGCGTGGCCACTGTGGCCCACCACCAGCACGGTGTGTATACGGGGGTGAACCTCTCCCGGGCGTGCTACCTGCTCGAGGCGCACACACGGGGCACCTGACGCCGAGGCCTGGCTCGCCGGTTGGCCCAGTGCCCCCGGTAGGCCCAGTGCCCCCGGTAGCTCTAGCGGTGTGGGTGGCTCACCGGGCAGTGCCCCCTCACGATCAATCGGCCACACCAGGCGCAGGTCTCGCTCCTGGTCGCCCGCGCACCACAGTGCGAGGGCTTGGATGACGGCGGCGCGGTAGACCGCACTCGCCTCGACGCCCTCACCCACGACGGCGATTCCCCCGGAAATATCGACCGTCCGGGGTACTCCGGAGATGGATAGGCCAGAACGAGATAACCCGGGGGTAGATAGGCCGGGGGTGGATAGGCCGGAGTGTTCGACCCGGTCTAACCCGAGGCGGAGAGTGGCGCTGTCAGAGCTCCCCGGGTGGCCAGCGGTGTCTGGTCGCCACAGGGGGTTTGCCATCCATTGCTCGATGGCGGGATAGCGCGCCAGGGCATCCTGTCGAATCTCGCGTACCCTCTGGTCCTCGGCTGCCTGCGCTTCGATCAGGGCGGATTCTTCCGCCTCTCGGTCACTGGCTAGGGCCGCGCGGTGGTTTCGCTTTGCCTCCCACCAGGAGCCAAGGGCCATCACCGGGCCCAACACCCCAATCATCAGGGCAAAGGGCGAGCGAAAAACGGCGACCATCACCACGGAGATCAGTAGCGGTGCCATCAGGCTCAACCAGGGAAAACGGGGCGCGGGCCTGCTGGGAGAAGGCCCGCTTAGAGAAGGCCCGCTGGGAGAAGGGCTAGTGGCCGAGGGGGGTGGGGGGTGAGTCACAGCCTGCAGGAAAGCCTGCAGACACGGCGGCCACAGCCTAGAGCGGCGGTTTCGTGGCCGGGATAGGGCCCTCTGGCCGCTGTGGACAGCGGCGCCGAGGGGGGCTTAGCCCAATACGAGCCCGACGGAGCCCAACCGAATTTCGGAGCCGCGCACCAGGGGGTATCGCTCGTAGGGGATGCACTGCAGAGCGGCGCGGCCCGGTTCGATCACCACGGTGCCAAACACCGAATTGGCGTCTTCGACCCACAACACTCCGTCACTCACGCCGAAGCGTAAGTGGACGGGATCGACCGACTGGTCTTCGGCGATGATCTGAATCCAGTGCAGGCGGTCGCCTTCGGGCGCGCTCTCGCCCGAGCCAATACCTCCGGGAGTTTCTCCGAGGGTGTAGGTGGCGCCACTGGTCGAGGTCAACACAAACCGCGCCCTGGCCCGAGACGACTGCGATAGTCGCTCCGGATAGCTCTTTGCCTTTGCTTCGCTCAGCAGCGGTGAATCGTCGGGGTCAATGGGTTCTGGGTCGGGAGCGTTTAACCCTCGACCGAGTGTGCGTCGCAGCCATTGGGTGGCCCGAGTGAGGGTGTCTCCTCCGGTAGAGCCCTCCGGCGATTGCGTCTCGGCCTCGCGGCCTGCTCGCGGGGCGCCAGTGCCACCATCTGTGCCACCAGCCGTGCCACCAGCCGTGCCGCCGTTCGCCCCGCCATCCTCCTGGGTGCCCTCCTGGCCATCTGCAGAGGCCCGTTCGGCATCAGACGAGGTGTCGTCTCCTGGTCCTCCCCGCTGCAGGGGGTTGACCCGTGATTGGCCACAGGAGGGGCAAAACAAACTGGTTTGTGCCACCGGCAGTCCACAGCGCGAGCACTCCTCGGGGGGCGCCACGTCTTCACGGTCAAACAAACTCACGTATCGAAGGCTACCTCGTGGCACCCGCGGGACCGGGGAGGTCGAGGGGAAACCGCGGCGGGCACCTGGCACGGGGCCACCCCGCGGATATACGGCAATCGCCCAGAATGCGGACTTACCCTCGAGGTTGAACGTTTTTCGCATATTGACCGATCAAAGGTGACACGGCCGAATGTCTCGTGAGGGTTTATCTTCTCCTGACCACACCCGGGAGGACCCACAGAGCGATTGGCGCACCCTCGCCAAGGATTTGGGCGGGTTGCTGGGTTTTCTGGCAGCCAGCCTGACCGTCGCGGCCATTGCCGCGTTTGCGACGCTATCGAGCGTGAACGGTTGGTACGCAGCGGCGGAGAAAACACTCTGGAATCCACCCCACGAGATGTTTGGGCCCCTGTGGGGTGTGCTTTACACCCTGATGGCACTGGCGGGTTGGCTGGTCTGGCGCCAGCCAGAAAGCGCCCAGCGCCGCCGCGCGCTGGGGCTTTTTTTCGGCCAGTTGGCGCTCAATGCGGCCTGGACTCCGCTGTTTTTCGTCCTCTACGAATACGCCGGTGGTATCGCCCTGTGGTTGGCGTTGGGCTGGATCGTCCTGTTGGATTTTGTCGTGTTGGCCGCGGTGATCGTGTTGTGGCCCGTGCAGCGCTTCGCCTCAGTGTTGTTGGTGCCCTACTGGGTGTGGTTACTCTTTGCCACGGCCTTAAACGCGTCGATTGCGGTGATGAACGCGTAGCCACCCCTCCAGGCGATGCCCGCCAGGATTAGCTAGATTCGACGTAGTGACCACGGCGGACACGACGCCGCACGCTGTGATGGCACAACACCGCCTCCCCCGACAAGAGAGTGTGAACCCATGAGTTCGCGTAATATCCCCGCACAGATTGGCCGGGCCGTCATCGCGCTGCTCGCCGTGGGGGCACTGGCCGGCCAAGCCGGTGTGGTGTGGGCGGCCAACTGGGTGGTCGAGCACCACCAGTGGATTGCCGATCGCTCTATTGCCCTGCAGTTCGAACCCGGAGCAGAGCTCACCGATTACGCCGAGAAAGCCCAGTTCAGCGCTGAGGGTGAAATCTATTTTTACGCCTCCCGGCCCGAAGTGGTCCCGGCTCTCGAGTTTGACAACTACTGTTCCCGCGATGAACCCGGCATCGGTGTGCTGGGCTGTTACCGCCTCCAAGAACAGCGCATTTACCTCTACGACGTCACCGATGAGCGACTCTCGGCGATGGAGCCGGTCATCGCCGCCCACGAGATGCTCCACGCCGTCTGGGGCCGATTTGACCCCGCCACACGAGATGACCTCGCCGTGCTGTTAGAGGAAGGCTTCGCCCAACTGCCAGACGAGCACCCGCTTCGCGGGCGCATTGTCAGCTACGAAGAATACGACCCCAACTCCCGCATTCCCGAGCTATACGCGCTGCTTGGCACCGAAGCCGAAGTGTTGCCCGCCGCCCTCGAAGCCCACTACGCGAACTATTTCACCGACCGTCAACGAGTAGTCGCCCTCGCCGCCGAGGTCTATGGCATTTTCGACTCGTTCGGCGCGGAGCTGGACTCTTTGGTGGCAGACCTCGACGCCCGGCTCGTCGTGATCAATTCGAAAAAAGCCCAATACGAATTGGACGCCGAAATCCTCGGCGCCGATATCGCCATCTACAACGACCGGGTGAGTCGATATAACGACGGGGAAGACATCGACGGCGCCGAAAACTTCGACACGGAGCAGGCAAACCTCATCCAGCGCCAAGACACACTTCGAACAGAGCGCCAAGAAATCGAAGGCCTGATCGACGAATACAACGCGCTACTGGATGAGCTCAACACGCTGAACCAGGAACTGACGGAACTAAACCAGGGCATCAACATCACCCTCGAAGCAGAAGAGGAACTAGACGACATCGACACCGTCGAACAAGCGTCCTAGGCGCCAAGCGCTCATCCACAGGTCGGTGGAACTACTGGCGCCATGTCAGTGCCTGGCTTTACACTTCCCCCATGGCACCCACCCAGACCCCCGCGCACACCGCAGCCAACCCGCAACCCAGTGCCTTTCCTGGCACCGCATCCCTCACCATGCCGAGCCCGCTCGGCACACTCACACTCCACGCCACCGATCACGCAGTCATCGGATTGGAAATCGGCCACGCCTCAGATACGGGGTCAACGCCGAGCCATGCCTCCACGCCTCATAACCTCGCCCACCCCGTGTTGGCTGCGGCGAAGGCTCAATTGGAGGAATACTTTGCGGGCACCAGGCACACCTTTGATGTTCCTGTCTCCATGAAGGGCACACCCTTTCAGGAAGCCGTGTGGTCAGCACTCGAATCCATCCCGTATGGCGAGACCGCCAGCTATGGCCAGCTCGCCCAGAGGGTAGGACGCCCAGGTGCCGCACGCGCGGTGGGTGGCGCGGTGGGTGGCAACCCGGTGCCCATCATCGTTCCCTGCCACCGTGTCATGGGCTCAACAGGAAAAATCACCGGCTACAGCGGTGGCGATGGAATTGCGACGAAGAAGGCACTGCTTGCCCACGAAAACACCCGGTAGCGCTTGGCCACGAGACACGCGTTGGGCAGTGCTTTCTTTCTTGGCAGTCGTGGCAGTCGTTCTGATGAGCAAGTAATGCTTGCTTGCCGCGAATGAGGGCAGGTAATTTCGTCCCGACTCACTTGCGCTTCGTTAAGGAGGCGGCTCGGAGCAAAAAGAGGCGCGCTCAACCACCCCGGGGTGTCCTCAACTCGGCGAATCGCGCCCAACCGGAGGTAAATCAGAAATCACCCCGATGGCCACCCCTGCGGGGGCGTGGTTACTCGGTGATGGGTGTCGAACCCGTCAATTCACCCGCCAGTTCAGTGACTAACTGTTCAATTCGGTCACGAACCGCGCGCACTCCATCGAGGTCCAGAAGGCTAGGGTCTGGCAAGTCCCAATCGATGTAGCGCTTGCCGGGATACACCGGGCATGCGTCACCACACCCCATCGTGACCACGACGTCGGCGGCCTGCACCACGTCATCTGTCAGAGGTTTGGGGAACTGCTCGCCCAGGTCGAGTCCGATTTCCTGCATGACGGTCACGACTTGTTCGGAAATTGAACCAGCCGGGGCTGACCCTGCCGAGCGGACATGAATCGCACCGTTGGCGACTCTGTTGAGAAGAGCCATCGCCATTTGCGAGCGTCCAGCGTTTTCCACACACACGAAGAGCACTTCGGGAACACTCTTGGGTGCAGCATCCATCGTCTGTGCCAGGGCGGTGAGACGCTCTTTAACAAACCGCGCAGTGAGGGTTACCAGGTAGGTCTTGAACTTCGCCGTACGCATCAAACCGGTGTATGACTCCAGAATGTAGCGACCCACCGTTTCCGGGGAAAATACCCCGGCGTACTGCACCGCGAGTTCCTCGGCGAGGCGTTTGAGCGCTTCGTCCGGAAAGGACAGTCCGGGAAGCCCCCGTTCCCCATCAAAGTTGCCGCTCATGCGCCCTGCTCCGGGGCAATTTCGGCAATCAGCGCCTCAATGCGAGATTTGATGTCGTCGCGGATGACCCGAACAGAGTCGGCGCCTTGGCCCGCGGGATCGTCAAGCTCCCAATCTTCGTAACGTTTCCCGGGGTAGAACTTGCAGGCATCACCGCAGCCCATCGTGATGACCACGTCACTGGCCTGTACTTGGTCGTCAGTGAGAATCTTGGGTTCGTTGCCACTGATGTCGATGCCCTCTTCGAGCATCACTTCAGCGGCCACCGGGTTAATAGAATCTTTCGGCGCTGAACCTGAGCTGAGAACCTCCACACGGTCACCGGCGAGGTGCTGCAGATAGCCTGCGGCCATCTGCGAGCGACCCGCGTTGTGCACGCACACGAACAATACGGTGGGTTTGCGATCAGTCATGAGACCTCCTTCTTATGGGCTTGGGCAAAAGGCAACACGAGGACGATGGCCAGAAGGGCACCAACAACTTGCGCCCCAATGAACCCCGTGACAGAACCGGGAGCGATTCCGGAAAAAGAGTCGGTAAACATTCGACCAAGGGCGACCGCCGGGTTGGCAAACGACGTTGAGGAAGTAAAAAAGAACGCGGCGCCAATCCACGCGGGTACAAGCAGGGGCAGAAGATGACTGCGTTGCTGGTAGACCGCGGTGAGAATCAGCGCGAGAAGACCGGCGGTCGCCACAACCTCCCCCACAAATGTTCCCAGGCTGAGTCGATCATTGGTGCTGAACTCCAGCACCTGGCGTTCGAACATGACGTGTGCGACTACTGTGCCGAATACTCCACCGGCCAGCTGCACCAGCACGTATCCAACGGCAAGCCCAGGCGATATTTCACGGCGTATCGCCATCACCAGTGTCACTGCCGGATTAATATGGGCACCACTCACCGGCATCAGCAGCGCCACGAGCACACCGAGAATCATCACTGTCGCCAGCTGATTGATCAGAATCACCACACCGAGGTCGGCTGAGAGGGCCTGACCGAGCAGACCAGAACCAACAACGGCCATCACCAACACAGCGGTGCCGAGAAATTCGGCGAGTAGACGCAGTGGGGCAGGCATCGGAATCCTTTTCGCTTGCTAGGCTCTTATTGTGACAGTTATCTATATAGATGACTGTCTAATAATGCCAGGGTTTACCGATTGTTCACGATGGAGGGGCGATGATTCCCATCAGTCTTCCCGTTGACCTTGCCGTCTGTGCCCCCAAAGGCCTCTCTGTCCCTTTGGAACGCAGTCAAGCCGAAGACCTTACCCGTGTGCTCAAAGCCATTGCCGACCCCACCCGTCTGCAACTGTTATCGCTCATAAACTCTGAACCCGAGTCAAAAGCTTGTGTCTGTGACATGGCTGAAGCGGTCGAGTTGAGTCAACCCACAATCAGCCACCACCTGAAAGTCCTCACCGACGCGGGCCTGTTAGAGCGCGACCGACAGGGAACGTGGGTCTGGTATTCACTAAACGTCGACCAGTGGAGCAGACTTCAAAAAGTCCTCGGTTAGGACAAGGCAAGCAGGACTTCACCGGGCGCGCCCGGCGCGTCAGCCATTCGCCACCCATGACTCCTCGCCCAGTCGATGAGCTCATCGGCAGAACCAATTGTGGCCTTCGACGTGACTAGATCCCGCACCAACCGACCCTTGGCACCCTTGTTCGCATGTCCCACGGCAGCAGCCTGATCAAAGTCCTTCACTACTCGGATAAAAACCCCAGTGCCCTTCGGTAGCGGCGCGAGGGCTCGGTAGCCCTCACTGCGCAGATCAATGGTGAAATCGTCTGCCCAGATCTGCTCGGCGTGTGGTTGCCACCGAGACTTGATGTTCGCGCCAGGAAGTTTTGAGTCAAAGGACAGCCGGTAACGGGGAATCGGATCCACCGCCCGAAGCGGTCCAAAGAGCGCCGAGAACAGCCACAGCGACTCCGTCATGCCAGTACTCGCCTCGGGGCTTAACCCCTCGACATCGAGGGCGTCGAACAACACCCCGGTGTAGCGGTGAATGGCCGGCATCACTGGGCTATTCAAGAGCTCCTGGTTGGCAAGCACCCACTCATCGCCCTTTGCGCCCAACCCCAGAGACTTTTTGGTGGCCTCGGCATCGGCGGCGAGTGCGACAAGGTCTTCGGCAATTGCCTGACGCACAGAAGTGAGTTCAGGAAGCGCTAACTGATCCCACTCGAGGTGTGATTCGTCACGACCACCTGTGGTTTTTGTCTCCGAAGGAGGCAGAACAATGCGCATCGGCGCTACTGAATCTCAGCCATCCCCGCCACGATGGTCACCTGGTCGTTGTCGACGGAGAGGAACCCATCGTCAGCCGACGCCGTCACCTTTTCGCCCGACGTGGTCGTGATGCGCACCTCGCCGGCGGCGAGAACACCCAGGGTGGGCTCGTGTCCGGCGAGGATACCGATTTCACCCTCCGTGGTGCGCGCGACAACCATTTCGGCTTCCCCGGACCACACTTCGGCGGTCGCGGAGACGACGGTGACGTCGAGGGGTGCCACGGCTACTCCATCTCCTTTTGCATGGTCGCCCACTTTTCTTCCACGTCGGTAATCGGGCCGACGTTGAAGAACGCCTGCTCGGCCACGTGGTCGAAGTCACCGCGGGCAATCGCGTCAAACGATTCGATGGTGTCTTTCAGCGACACGGTCGAGCCCTCCACGCCGGTGAATTTCTTCGCCATGTAGGTGTTCTGCGAGAGGAACTGCTGGATGCGACGGGCACGAGAGACCGTCACCTTGTCTTCTTCGGAGAGCTCATCGACACCGAGGATGGCGATGATTTCCTGGAGTTCCTTGTTCTTCTGCAGAATCTGCTTGACCGTCGTGGCCACCCGGTAGTGGTCATCACCGATGTACATCGGGTCGAGGATTCGACTGGTCGATGTCAGTGGGTCCACCGCGGGGTAGAGACCACGCGAGGCAATTTCACGAGACAGCTCCGTGGTGGCGTCCAAGTGGGCGAAGGTCGTCGCCGGAGCCGGGTCGGTGTAGTCATCCGCAGGGACGTAAATAGCCTGCAGCGACGTAATCGAGTGGCCGCGGGTCGAGGTGATGCGCTCCTGGAGGATACCCATCTCATCGGCGAGGTTTGGCTGGTACCCCACAGCGGAGGGCATACGACCCAGCAGGGTCGATACCTCAGAGCCTGCCTGGGTAAACCGGAAGATGTTGTCAATGAACAACAGCACGTCCTGGTTTTGCACGTCGCGGAAGTACTCGGCCATGGTCAGTGCACTCAGTGCCACGCGAAGACGCGTTCCTGGTGGCTCGTCCATCTGACCGAACACGAGGGCGGTCTTGTCGAAGACGCCGGCTTCTTCCATTTCCCCGATGAGGTCGTTACCCTCACGGGTGCGCTCCCCCACACCGGCGAACACGGAGACACCACCGTGGTCTTGGGCCACACGCTGGATCATCTCTTGGATGAGCACCGTTTTACCCACACCGGCACCACCGAAGAGACCAATTTTTCCCCCCTGCACATACGGGGTGAGCAGGTCGATGACTTTAATGCCGGTTTCGAACAGCTGGGTCTTCGACTCCAGCTGGTCGAATGCGGGCGGTGTGCGGTGGATGCTCCAGCGCTCATTGGACTCGGGGATCTGCTCGTCGTGGTTGAGCACCTCACCCAAGACGTTGAAGACTTTGCCCTTGGTGACGTCGCCGACGGGCACGCTAATGGGTGCACCGGTGTCTTCCACGGACTGTCCCCGCACCAGGCCGTCGGTGGGCTTTAGTGCGATGGCGCGAACCAGGTTGTCACCGAGGTGCTGGGCGACCTCGAGAGTCAGGGTCGATTGTTCGCCACCGAGGGTGAGTTCGGTGCGCAGCGCGTTGTAAATACCGGGCAGGTGATCACTGGGGAACTCGACGTCCACCACCGGGCCGGTGACGCGCGCAATACGACCGGTAACGACTGCCGTCTTAGCTTGTGCCATTTCGCTGTCTCTTTCTGTTTACTTGGAGCCTTGGAGCGCGTTTGCGCCACCGACGATTTCGGAAATCTGTTGGGTAATTTCGGCCTGCCGGGCGTTGTTAAACAACCGGGTGTAGTCCGAGATGAGGTTGTCGGCGTTATCACTCGCCGACTTCATGGCCTTTTGTCTCGCCGCGTGCTCGGAGGCCGCCGATTGCAACATGGCCTGGAAAATACGCGTTTCGATGTAGCGCGGGAGAAGGGCGTCCAGCACCTGATCGGGTTCTGGTTCAAACTCGTAGAGCGGGAACACTTCGGTGTCACCGGGCTCTTCGACACCTTCCACTACTTCCAGGGGCAACACCCGCACGACCTCTGGTTGCTGGGTAACCAGGCTCACGAAGCGGTTGTAGACGATGTGGATTTCATCCACACCACCCGCATCGGTGTCTTCGGTGAATTTCTCAATGACCGTTTCGGCGACTTCCTTGGCGGTGTCGAACTCGGGCTTGTCCGAGCCGCCCATCCACTGCTTCTCGGTGGGGCGCTCACGAAACTGGAAATACTGCACCGCTTTTCGCCCCAGCACGTAGTAGAGCACCTCTTTGCCTTCGCCGCGGAGACGCTCGGCGAGGTCACCCGCTTCACGCAGCACCTGAGCGGAAAAGGCCCCGGCCAAACCGCGGTCAGCAGAGAAAATCACCACCGCCGCACGGCGGGGGTTTTCCGCTTCGGTCAACAGCGGGTGGTCGATGCTCGAGTAGGTCGCCACCGAGGAGACCGCGCGGGTCACCGCGCGCGAATAGGGGGCGGCTTCAGCCATACGCTGCTGTGCCTTTTGAATCCGGGAGGCGGAGATCAGCTCCATCGCCCGGGTAATCTTCTTGGTCGCCTTGGCAGAGCGAATCTTGCCGCGGTACTCCCGAAGTTGTGCACCCATACTCGTGTGTGTTCTCTTCCTTGTCGGTCGCCAATCGTCCTAGCGCTTGCGCCGGACGATTTTCTCCTGCTCGATGTCTTCGTCTTCCAGAGCGTCGAATTCTTCCGATCCGGGCTGACCCAGACCGTCACTGCCGGCGCCGCGGAATGAGGTCACAAACGTGTCGACCTCTTTTTCCAACTCTGCTTTCGTGTCATCCTCGAGTTTTCCACTCTCGCGAATGGTGTCCAAGAGCTTGGTGTTTCGACGCAGGTGGTCGAGAAGTTCCGATTCGAACTTCAGTACTTCCTCCACCGCAATGTCGTCGAGCTTGCCGTTGGTTCCCGCCCAAATAGACACCACCTGGTCTTCGACCGGGTAGGGCGAATACTGCGGCTGCTTCAACAGCTCCGTCAACCGGGCACCGCGGGCCAGCTGGCGACGGCTCGCCGCATCCAAGTCGGAGGCAAACATGGCGAATGCTTCCAGGGAGCGGTACTGGGCGAGCTCGAGCTTCAGCGTTCCCGACACGCTCTTGATCGATTTGACCTGGGCGTCACCACCGACACGAGACACCGAAATACCGACGTCCACTGCGGGGCGCTGGTTGGCGTTGAACAGATCCGACTGCAAGAAGATCTGACCGTCAGTAATCGAAATCACGTTGGTGGGGATGAACGCCGAGACGTCGTTGGCTTTGGTTTCAATGATGGGAAGACCCGTCATCGACCCGGCACCGAGTTCGTCGGAGAGCTTCGCACAACGCTCCAGCAGGCGGGAGTGTAAGTAGAAGACGTCACCGGGGAAGGCTTCACGGCCCGGTGGACGACGCAGCAGCAGCGACACCGCACGGTAGGCCTCGGCCTGCTTGGACAGGTCATCGAAGATGATCAGCACGTGCTTGGAGTCATACATCCAGTGCTGGCCGATGGCCGAGCCGGTGTAGGGGGCGAGGTATTTGAATCCCGCGGGGTCGGAAGCGGGTGAGGCGACGATTGTGGTGTATTCCATGGCGCCGGCTTCTTCGAGGGCTCCGCGCACGGCGGCAACGGTCGAGCCTTTTTGCCCGACGGCCACATAAATACAGCGCACCTGCTTCTCCGGGTCACCCGATGCCCAGTTGTCTTTCTGGTTGATGATGGTGTCGACCGCGATGGCAGTCTTACCCGTCTGGCGGTCACCGATGATCAACTGACGCTGGCCACGGCCGATCGGAATCATCGCGTCGATGGCTTTGATTCCTGTCTGCATGGGCTCGTGCACCGACTTACGCGCCATCACGCCGGGGGCTTGGAGCTCCAGGGCGCGACGCGAGTCGGAATCGATTTCGCCTAAGCCGTCAATCGGGTTGCCCAGCGGGTCCACGACCCGGCCGAGGTATCCCTCACCGACGGGGACCGAGAGGACTTCACCGGTGCGGGTGACTTCACTACCGGCGACGACACCGTCGAATTCACCGAGGACGACCACACCGATTTCGTTTTCGTCGAGGTTCTGGGCGATGCCTAGTGTCCCGTCGGCGAAGCGCACCAGTTCGTTGGCCATACAACCGGGGAGGCCTTCCACGTGGGCAATACCGTCGGCGGCATCCACAACGGTCCCGACCTCGGTTGCCTGGGCACCGCCCGGTTCATAGCTGGATGCAAACTTTTGGAGTGCATCGCGGATTTCATCCGGGTTGATTGTCAGTTCTGCCATTTGTCCATTCCTTGTTGTTGCCCAATTACGTCTGTTGTCAGCCAGCCAGCTGGAGTCTCATTGCGTTCAATTGCGTGTCGACGCTGCCGTCGATCACCACGTCACCCACGTGAATGCGCGCGCCGCCGATTACCTCCGGGGCGATGACCACATCGAGGTAACACTCGGTGCCAAAACGCTTCAGCACAGTCTGTTGCACAGTCTTCATCTGCGCAGCGGAAAGTTCTGTGGCGACAGATACTTCGGCGAGGCCTCTGCCGTCTTGGTGACAGGCCAGCCGGGCCGCATCGACCAGCGCGTCGCTCGCTCGGCGACCGCGCGGTTGCGGCGCGACGTAGGCGGCGACTTCGAGAGCGACCTTATCCATCGATTTGGCGCCAAGGGCCATCACGATGCTGCGCTTAGAATCGGCACTCGCGCGCTTATCCGAGAGTGCCAACTGCAACTCGGCGTGAGCCCTGATGGTGCGAGAGAGCTCCAGTAGGTGCGACACCAGCACGTCGGTGTCACCGAGCCCCACGCTCAAGCGAATCCCGTACTCTTCGATGCCCTGGAGTAGGTCGGCGGGTTCGGACCAGGCGAGGCCCACGACGTCATCGAGCAGGGCCCTAGCGGATTTATCGAGCGACCCCAGCGCGCCATCGAGCAGCGTGGCACGCTGTGTGGAGTCGTGGCCGTGGTCGGCGAGGGCAGCCAGTAGCGAGGGGTGTTCGGCTAGGGCGCGGCCGGCGTGAAACAGCCCGGCGACGTGGGCCAGGGTGTGACCCTTGGCCTTCGACGCGTGCTGTGCCACCGCCTCTAGCGATTGCCTCGTCTGTGCTCCCATAGTTACTTACTGGCCTTCTTCGCGGTGTCCTTTTTCGCGGTGCTCTTTTTCGGCGACTTCTCGTCCGCCTCCAGGTCAGCCAGCATCGAATCGACCACGGCTTTGGCCTTCTTGTCGGTTCCCAGCTGGTCGCGCACCACCGCACCGGCGAGATCCAGAGCCAACGAGCCCACCTCTTTACGAAGCGACACGAGAGCGGCTTGGCGCTCGGCTTCAATCTGGGTCTGCGCGTTTTGCGCGATGCGATCGGCTTCAGACTGCGCCTGCTGCTTCATTTCGGCCAAAATCTGCTGGCCTTGGCTGCGGGCTTCGTCTCGAATATCGGCCGCCTCGTCGCGGGCATCCGCGAGGAGCTTCGTGTATTTCTCGAGTGCTTCCTGGGCTTCTTTCTGAGCCGACTGCGCGTCCTCGATTCCGCCCTCGATGGCACTCGAGCGCTCGTCGAGCACCGTCTGAAGCCGAGGCAAGATCACGCGCCAGAACAGCAACAACACCAGGGCGAAGGGAATAATCGACCAGATGATGTCGTAAATCGCCGGCAGGAGCGGGTTCTGGGCCTCACCCTCTGCCGCGAGAATCATGGTGTGCGGCAGCATTGGGGCCTCCTAGCCAGTGAAGATGAAGTACGTGGCGATACCGATGAACGCCAGCGCCTCGGTGAAGGCAATACCGATGTACATCAGCACCGTGAGGCGGCCCTGAAGTTCGGGTTGGCGTGCCACCGATTCGATGGTCTTGCCGACGACGATACCCACACCAATGGCGGGGCCAATCGCGGCGAGACCGTAACCGACTGTGGCGATATTTCCGGTGAGTTCTGCGAGTTCCACAGCTCGTTCCTTCCTATTTGGTGCTCCGGCACGCCGGAGCGGGGGTTTAGTGTTCTTCCGCCAGCGCGAGCTGGAGGTACACGGCGGTCAAGAGGGCAAAGACGTAGGCCTGCAAGATAGCGATGAAGATTTCAAAAAAGGTGAACACGATCGACAGGAGAACGGTTCCCACTCCAAAGAGTGCTTGCAGGTCACCGGAGTAGAGGAAGAAAAAGTGGGTGGAGGAGAAAAACAACACCAGCAGGAAGTGCCCCACCACCATGTTCATCAGAAGACGAAGGGTGAGGGTGACCGGCCGCAGCACGAAGGTGGAGACAAACTCGATCGGCGTGACGATCAAATACAGCGGCAGCGGCACACCGGGAGGAAACAGCGAGTTTTTGAAAAACGCCCCGGGGTGTTTTTTCACACCGGCGTAAATAAACGCCAGGTAGGCGGTGATGGCCAACACCAGGGGCATACCAATCACACTGGTGCCCGCGATATTGAGCCCGGGTATCACCCCGGTGAGGTTCATAAACAAGACGAGGAAAAAGATGCTGGTGATGAGGGGGAGGAAACGCTTGCCGTCTTTCTCACCCAGCACGTTGATGGCAATCCCGCTTCGCACCAGGTCCAACGCCATTTCGATCACGCCCTGGAAGCGTCCGGGAATGACCGACATCTTGCGGGTGCCGAAGTAGAAGATGAGGAAGATCGCCAACACGGCGAGCAGTCGGATCAGAACGATCCGGTTCATTTCGAAAATGGTGCCTTCGAATAACACGGCCGGTGGGAAGAACTCGGCAATGGTAGGGGGTGAGAATTCACCGTCATCGCCGGATGCCAGCGGTACCAAGCGGCTACTGAGTGTCGCGAACAGCGTTGTCTCCCGAGTCGTGGCACCGATTAGGTGCGGCGGCTACGTGTCGCCCCACTCTAGCAAGCACGCAGCACTGGGTGATACCCAAAAAGCCTCCCAGGCTGGGAAACTGCCAAAAAATCTTCACATCAAGGCATTTCTGGCGGGGTCATTCCCGCCAGGCCACCCCATCACCGAGGATCGAGCGCACCTTCTTCGACGAAATCAACCCCTCACGCAGCAGGCGAAGCGACACCCGGTCAGCACTCGACGCGGCAGCGCCCTGTGCCTCAGCGCCTTCTTCCTCAGCGCCTTCTTCCTCAGCGCCCTCATCCGCACCGACCACCTCCACCACAGTGGAGCCGGGCGTCGAGAAATCCCACGGCAGTTTCTCGTCGACGAGAACGACGGCGAGGTCTGGATGGCCGCCCGCGATCAGAGCCTCGAGACCTTCCGGGTGCTCTGGACTCTGCCCGGCCGGATGCGCAGCGCTGACCACCAACGGACCCGTCTCGATCAGAAGCTCCCTGATCACCGGGTGGGCGATCAGGCTCAGGCCCACCGAGTCCACACCCTCACCCACACTCCAGCGCAGACTGCTTCCCGCCGGTAACACCACTGTCAGCGGACCCGGCCACAGCGACTCGGTCAGCGCTGTGATGGCCTCTGGCACACTGTCGGCCAACGCGTGCAGTGCCTCGGCGCTGGGCAGTAAGACCTGCCGTGTGGGCGGCTCCTGCCAGCCTTTGAAACGGGCCAGTGCGGCGAGGGCGGCGGGAGAAAACGCATCGGCGGCGACCGCGTAGTGAGTATCGGTGGGGATGACCACCAACTGTTTTTTCCCCACGGCAACGCGGGCTGCCCGAAGCCCCGCCCGAAGCGATTCGGGGTCCTGAAGGGAAAACACCTCCGGTGGGGGCGCTGCAGGATCGGCCGGTGCCGCCGGTGTGGTCATCGCGTGGGGCTACTGAGACTCTGTGGACGGCGACCCTGCCGGCGCGGACCCGTCTGAGTTCGGCAGTGGCACATCGACATAGGGCATCCGGGAGCGAATCACGACCACCACATCGGTCGCGAGACCCGCGAGTAGCGAGGCGACGATTGTGAGAAACAGTGTTTCACGGTGTGCCCAATCCAAGTCGCCCAACCAGAACACGAGGGCGAGGAAGATGACAAATTTGCCCAACCACATCCCCAACACCACGGCGAAGAACCCCGGCTCTAAGACGTTTCCTCGCCCGGCTTTCAACCCCCACACGATCGACAGCGGGGTGATCGCGAGAAACGCAAAGCCGATGCCACCCCCGAGCAGCGCGCCCAGCATTCCCGAAAGATCCGCGACGAGGGCGCCCGCCACGCTGGCGACAATGGTCACCAACGTCGTCCAGACCACCCCCCACAGCAGGGCTTTTCTGATCACATCCTGTGCGCTCACGCCGTTGTCCTCTCGGGTTTAGGGGGAATTGCCAGTGGGTCGTCAACGTCGCGGTGCTCGGGCGAAAGGGTCACCACGCTGGAGCCGACCAGCCCCAGGGCGATAATTCCCAGTGCCACATACCACTCGACAAATAAAAACATCAGCGTGCCAATGGCCAACACCGACGTCCAGGCGTAAAGAATGAGGACCGCCTGCAGGTGGGTGTGGCCCATATCGAGCAGCCGGTGGTGCAGGTGCTGCCGGTCGGCCTCGAAGGGACTCATTCCCGCGCGCAGCCGGCGAAGAACAGCCAACAAGAAATCCAGCAGCGGCACCACCAACACCGCCAGTGGCAGGAGCACCGGGATAAACGCCGGGAGTAGCTGTGAGGCACTGACCATGGCCGGGTCGATCTGACCGGTCACCGAAATCGCTGTCGTGGCCATAATCAGGCCCACCAATAGGGATCCCGAATCGCCCAAGAACAGCTTGGCCGGGTGCCAGTTCAGCGGGACAAAACCCAACACGGCCCCCAACAGGATTGCCGTAAACAGCGAGGCGTAGTTGAAGTAGGGGGTGTCTGCTTCACCGGTGGCCAGCAGGAAGCTGTAGATGAAGAAGACCCCGCTCGCGATCAGGGTCACCCCGGCGACCAGGCCGTCTAGTCCATCGATGAAGTTCACCGCATTCATCACCAGCACGACGGCCAAGACGGTGAGGATGAGCGAAAGGGTCGGCGAAAAGAGGGTGAGGCCGCCGATGGGAATCGAGACAATTTGGACGCCCTGCCAGGCGACAATTCCGGCCGCCAAGACCTGGCCGGCCAACTTAGTCACCCAGTCCAGCTCGAACACGTCGTCGATGAAGCCGATGGCCACCACCACGGCGGCCGCCCCCACCAGCGCCCAGACGGTACTGGGGTCAGAAAAAATGCCCTCAAACCAGCTCACTTGACTGGCCACCAGCGTCGCCACCAGAAGACTGCCGAAGAGAGCCAGACCGCCCAGGCGAGGGACGGGTTCTTTGTGCACGTCGCGAGCGCGCACTTCCCGACGGGTGCCGACGCGCTTTCCGACCTGCCACAGCACCACCGAGAGGCCAAAGCTCACCACGGTCGCCACGATCAGCACCAGTGCGTAGTAGGTCACGCGGCCGACACCTCATAACCGGCTTCGGCCAACGCGGCGGCTGAAATTGCACCCTCTCGAATGAGCGACAACGCCATTCCCCCGCTGATCAACTCGGTGGCGTCGACGATGCTGGAGGGCAGATGGTCGGTCGTCGAATCGCGGGCGGCTCCCAGGTAGACCGCGACGTCATCACCGAAGGTGTTGATTGCTTCAAACACGCTCTGGCAGGGCGGCTCACCGGTGCGGTTGGCACTGGTGACCGCCAACGGCCCGTGCAGGCGCAGGAGTTCCAAAAGAGATTGATCGTCTGGGCTTCGAAGGGCGATCGTGCCGGGGGTGTGGCCAATGTCGAAGGGGATCGACGGGTTGACCGGTAACACCACGGTCAGCGCACCCGGCCAATAGCGCTGCAGGAGTGCCTGCACGTTCTCGCTCAGGGCCCCCTCAGCCACCAGGGGTGCCACCTGTTCGAGGTTTGCGACCAGGATGGGCGGGGCCATATCGCGAGTGCGGCCCTTGAGACCCACGACGGTGTCGATGGCGCCGGGGGTTCCCGGCGAGACGGCAATGCCGTACACGGTGTCGGTGGGGACGACGACGACTTCACCGCGGGTGAGCGCGGCGTGTGCCTGATGAAGCGCCGGCAGCGCGTCATCCTCGTGGGCAAGGTCAAAGAGGGTCGTCATCGGCACACAGTGTACTTTGCGCGCTCTAGGCTGGTGCTGATGCTATTCCTCTTCGACATGGACAATGTCCTCTACGACTACCAGTGGCGAATTCGAATGGATCGACTGACCAGCGTCACCGGGCACGATTTTCATGAGCTGCGTCGACGCTGGTGGCACGACGACGGTGAGTGGGCCGCCGAAGCGGGCAACCCCCCGACCGGTGTCGAATACTTGGAGCGGGTCAACCGTGCATTAGAAGCCGATATCTCCGTTCCCGACTGGCTCTCACACCGACGGGCGGGGATGGTCGCCAGGCCGCCGATTATTGACGTGGCGCGAGAAGCCGCGACGCACGGCGACGTGGCCGTACTGACCAACAACGGCGCACTCATTGGTGAGCACCTGGGCGAGATCGCCCCGGAACTAGTCGATATTTTTGGCGAAAACCTCTTTGCCACCGCGCACTTTGGCGCGAGAAAACCAGACCCCATGGTCTTTCAGCGGGCGATCGATCACTTAGGCCACTCCGCCTCGCAGACCCTGTTTGTCGACGACCTGCCGGAAAACGTTCGCGGTGCACAAACACTCGGCATTACCGGGCACTGGTTTAGTCCCCAACAGAGTGCCGAGGAGCTTCGCAGTGCGATTGACGCGTTTATTGCTCGGGCGCCACAGCTCGGCTAAAGCGCTCCCGACCGAGCAAATCCAGCTCAGTCTGCGGGTGTCGAAACCCCGCATCGCCCAGAGCCTGGCGGGTCGCCTCCCCGTGTTCGATACCGTGCTCGATAAACACCACTCCCCCGGGCCGCAGAATCCGGCGGGAAATGTCCACCACGCGGCGGATGACATCGAGTCCCTCCCCCGGGCTAAAAAGCGCCTCGGGCGGGTCACATTGTGTAGTCTCCACATCCAGTGGGTCGACGCCTTCGACCAAATACGGCGGGTTCGACACCACCACATCGACACTGTGATCGGCCACTCTCTGAGACACGTCGGCGATGTCCGCGACCAAAATGTCGCTTCGCTCCGGGGCGTAGCGCGAGGCGTTGTGGCGTAAATAGTGGGCGGCGTCCAGAGATGATTCGACGGCGAGTAGCCGGGTGTGTGCCACCCGGTGGGCGATGGCTAAGCCAATCGCGCCCGAGCCGGCACACAAATCCACCACGCTCACCTCGGAGCCGGTGGGGACCATCACCTCTGCTTCGGCGATGGCCTGGTGGGCGAGTAGTTCAGTCTCCGGCCGGGGAGTAAACACACCGGGGCCCACCTCGAGCTCCAGCTCCAAAAACGGGGCCACACCGGTGATGTGCCAGAGTGGCTCCCTCGATTCACGCCTGGTGACCCACTGCTCCAGCTGGGCCTGCTGGGCCGCGTCGATGATGTCGGGGCGGATGAGGGCTTTGGCCTGGAGCTCGCCGCGATTCACGCCGGTTACCGCGGCGAGTAAGGACCACGCGTCTGCTTCCGGTGAGGCCACGCCGGCGGCGCGAAGCCGGCCGATGGTCTGATCGAGGAGGACCGAAAAGGACTCGGTCACGACCCTACGCCTCGCCTATCGCCTTGAGTTGGGCTTCCTCGTCGTGGGCGACGCAGGAGTCGATCACCGCGTCGAGCGCGCCCGACATGACGTGCTCGAGGTTGTAGGCCTTGAACCCGGTGCGGTGATCGGCAATCCGGTTTTCGGGGAAGTTGTAGGTGCGAATGCGCTCCGAGCGGTCCATTCCCCGGATTTGCGATTTACGAATCGAGGAGGCTTCCGCGTCCTGTTCTTCCTGCTGCTTGGCGAGAATCCTGGCGCGCAACACGCGAAGGGCCGCTTCCTTGTTTTGCAACTGCGATTTTTCGTTCTGCATCGACACCACAATGCCGGTGGGCAGGTGGGTTAGGCGCACCGCCGAGTCGGTGGTGTTGACCGACTGGCCCCCCGGGCCGCTGGCTCGAAACACATCCACCTTGAGGTCATTGGGACCGATTTCGATCTCTTCTGGCTCATCCACTTCCGGCAGCACCAACACTCCGGTCGTCGACGTGTGGATGCGGCCCTGAGACTCGGTGCTCGGCACCCGCTGGACGCGGTGGACACCACCTTCGTATTTCAGTCTCGCCCAGACGCCTTCAGCCGGGTCAGCGGAGCTCGACTTGATGGCGACCTGGATGTTTTTATACCCACCCATGTCGGATTCTGTTTTATCCAACACTTCGGTTTTCCAGCCACGCATTTCGGCGTAGTGCAAATACATCCGCAGCAGGTCGGCGGCGAACAGGGCACTTTCTTCGCCCCCTTCACCGCCTTTGATTTCCATGATGACGTCGCGACCGTCATCGGGGTCTTTGGGAATCAGGAGCGCCCGGAGCGCCTCCTCGGCGTCCTGGACCTGTTCGCTGAGCGCCGGAATTTCATCGGCAAAGCCCGGATCTTCCTTGGCGAGTTCTTTGGTCGCCTCGAGGTCTTCGTGCAGGGCCAAGACTTTTTTGTGGGTGCTGACGATTCGATCCAATTCGAGGTAGCGACGATTGAGCTTCCTCGCCATCCCGGGGTTCTGGTGAACCGCCGGGTCGGCGAGCTTGTCTTGAAGCTCGCCGTGTTCGGCAATGAGTTGATCAATCGAATCCCACATGGCTTACGCTCCCTGGCGAAACTCCACCGGGGAATTGCGCAGCTTTTCCACAATGTCGTCGGCTGCGGGAGTCTTTTCGGCGATCGCCATCAGGTGACTGAGCACCTCGACCTGGTCCGCGTGCAAAGCGTGTCGACGGAACTCATCCATCACGGTCGCGTCGCTGTGTCCCATCAGGGCTTCATCGCGACTGGTACCCGAGCGCACCACGTCGATCGCCGGGAACAACCGGGCGCGAGAGGCGTCCGAGGAGAGCACCAGTTCGACGGTGGCCAGCTGGGAGATTTCGTGGGCGACCTGGTCATCGATGGCTTGGCCGGTGTCGGCGAGCAGGGTTCCCAGCACCGTGAGTGAACCGCCGCCTTCGACCTGTCGACCCGCGCCCACCAGGCGTTTGGTCGGATACAACCACGCAGCGTCCGCCTGTTGGCTGCCCCGCGACTGAGTGCCGGTGAGTTGGTAGGCGCGTGCCAGTCGGGTGACGGAATCAAAAATGACAACGACGTCGTGTCCCAGTTCCACCAGGCGCTTGGCGCGCTCAATGGCGAGCTCGGCGATGGTGGTGTGATCATCGGCGGGACGATCGAAGGTGGAGGCGATCACTTCGCCCTTCACGCTGCGCTGCAGTTCGGTCACCGTCTCCGGGTTTTCATCGACCAAGACCACCATCAGGTGAACATCGGGGTGATTCGCCGCGATCGCTTCGGCCAGGCGCTGAACCATGGTCGATTTTCCCGACTTGGGTGGGGCCACGATGATGCCGCGCTGACCCATCGCCAGCGGGGCGAAAAGGTCCACCAAGCCCATCGATTTAATGTCCGACCCTCCGGCGACACTCAAGCGTGTGGTGGGTTGGATGGCGGTGAGCGAGGCAAAATCGGGGCGCTTGTGGGCGTCATCGACGCTTTGGGCGTTAATGGTGTCGACCGAGACGAGCGCGTTGTATTTCTGCCGGCCCTGCATTTCCCCTTCGCGGGGTTGGCGAATGGAACCGATGACGGCGTCACCCTTTCGCAGGTTGTATTTCTTCACCTGGCCGAGCGAGACGTAAATGTCGGTCGGGCCGGGAAGGTACCCGGTGGTGCGCACAAAAGCGTAGTTATCCAGCACGTCGAGGATGCCCCCGATGGGAATCAAGACATCGTCGTCAGATACTTCGGGATCGACGTCATCGCCGCCATTTCCCCGGCCACGGCGGCGATCACGGCCGCGGCCGCGTCCCCTCCCGCGGTTTCCCGAATCGGAGTCATCGGAGCCGTCGCTTCGAGAGTCATCCGAATCGGACTCTGTCGCATCGCCCTGGTCGTCAGAATCCTGGTTTTTCGCTGCGGGTCGCCGCGAACGAGTGGGCTTGGAGCCCCCGCGCCCGGAAGTTTTCTTCTCCGCGGCGGCGCTATCGCCCGATTCCGCCGAATCAGCGGAGCCCTCCGATTGGCCAGCGCTCTCTCCCTCGGCGGCGGGTTCGGCCGCCGCGGGGCTCTGCGCGCGGGATTTTGCGGTCTTGCTGGTCTTGGCCCCACGGCCCGATGCGCGCTGCGTGGTGTCGGCTGGCGCGTTGGTGGACTCATCAGTGGTCGCGTTGGAGCTCGCGTCGGAGCCCGCGTCGGAGCTCGCGTCGGAGCTCGCGTCGGGGGTCGCATCCGCAGAGGGGGTGACGACCTGATCGGTCTTTGCCCGGCGGCTGGTCCGCTTCGGTTCGGGTTGTTCTGTGGAATCGGGCGTGCTGGTGTCGTTGTCCATGGTGTCTCCTTAGGTCGGGGAATTTTCTCCGCATCGGCCTGGGGTCCTCGGCACCAATCGGGGTGTCGACTGACGAGGTCTCCTAGAGCTACACGCCACACGAGGCGGCTTGGGCGCCGGGAGGAGCCGGTGAGAAATCCGGAGTGCCTACTGGTTTAGTGGGCGAAGCCCGGAAGCGCTTCTACTGTAGCACCCCGCTGGTCGACGGTGAGCGCGTGGCACTGCCACGACGCGCCCCCGTGGGTCGCGATTAACGCTTCGGCGTCGACCCGCTGGCCGGGGTCACTACAGAGCACCAAAATCGACGGTCCGGCACCGCTCACGACAGCGGCGAAGCCGCGCTCCCTCAGCGCAGCAATCAGTGCACTGGTTTCTGGCATTGCACTGGCTCGGTAGTTCTGGTGCAGTCGGTCCTCGGTGGCTTCCGGGAGCAACTCAGGACTATCCAGCAGCGCGGCAATCAACAGGGCCGCCCGAGAGAGGTTGAAAATCGCGTCCTCGTGGGGCACTGTCTCGGGATGCAGGCTCCTGGCGAGGCGAGTCGACATCTGACTCTGGTCGGCAATGGCGACCAGCAGGGACACACCGCGGTGGACGGTGAGTTTTGTGGAGCGTGGCCCCTCCGGGGTCATCCACGCAATCGTGAGCCCACCGAAGAGAGCCGGGGCAATGTTGTCCGGGTGTCCCTCCTGCTCCGTGGCGATGCGCAACAGTTCACTATCGCTCACCTCGACGAGGCCTTCGGCGAGTCCTTTGGCGGCGAGGACTCCGGCGACAATGGCTGCGCCGGAGCTTCCCAGTCCGCGGCCCTGGGGAATGTGGTTGGTCGCGACAATGTCCATCCCCGGAATCTCCACGCCCCAGCTCTGCAGCGAATACATCAGTGAGGCGGCCACCAGGTGTGACTCATCGGTGGGTAGCTCGTCGGCGCCCACGCCGTGAACCTCCACCCGGACACCCGGTTCGTCGCGAGTGCTCACCGTCACGTCGTCGTACATGGTGAGCGCCATCCCCAGGGTGTCAAAACCGGGCCCGAGGTTCGCCGTTGTCGCCGGGACCACAACGCTCACGCTCCTGCCCGCGGGGATACTCGCGCTCACGAAGAGGACTTTTCCATACCGAGTAGCTCGGCCACCCGTTCCACGTTGACGGGCACCCGGACGGGTTCGATGTCCGATCCGTCTTCTGCCTTCAACGCCCAGGACGGGTCTTTGAGCCCGTGGCCGGTGACGGTGAGCACCGCGGTGGCACCGCGCTCGAGTACTCCCGCTTCGCTGCGCTCCATCAGGCCGGCGACACTAATCGCCGAGGACGGTTCGACAAAGACCCCCGTGGTCTGGGAGAGCATCCGGTGGGCGGCGAGGATGCCCTCGTCGCTGATCGCGCCGAAATATCCGTTGGTGTCGGCTTGGGCGGCGAGGGCTAAATCCCACGAGGCGGGATTTCCGATTCGAATGGCGCTGGCCAGGGTGTCGGGTGTGGTGACGCGCTCACCGCTGACGATCGGGGCGGAACCGGCGGCTTGGAACCCAAAAATACGGGGCATCCGGTCGGTTCGACCCCGGGCGAGCTCCTCCTTATAGCCGCGGTGGTAGGCGGTGTAGTTTCCGGCGTTGCCCACGGGCATGAAGTGGTAGTCGGGTGCGCGACCCAGTGAGTCCACCACTTCGAAGGACGCGGTTTTTTGCCCCTCGATGCGGTCGTTATTGACCGAATTGACCAAGTGGATGGGGTAGTGATCGGCCAGTTCGCGGGCAATTTCCAAACAGTCGTCGAAGTTTCCTTCGATTTGGATGATGTTCGCGTTGTGGGCGACGGCTTGGCTCAATTTGCCCATCGCAATTTTGCCCTCCGGCACCAGCACCGCAGAGGTAATGCCCGCCCACGCGGCATACGCCGCGGTCGAGGCCGACGTGTTTCCCGTGGAGGCACAAATAACGGCTTTCGCTCCGGCTTCCATCGCTTTGGAAATCGCCATCGTCATTCCGCGGTCTTTAAAACTGCCCGAAGGGTTCATGCCCTCAAATTTGACGTAGACATCGAGACCGGTCTTTTTAGACAGCGCCGGTGCCGGAATCAACGGCGTGCCCCCCTCGCCGAGGGTGATCACCGGAGTGTCTTTACTCACATCCAGGCGGTCCCAATATTCGCGGATCACCCCGCGCCACTGTCTGGCCACTATGAACCCTCCACTCTGACCACACCGGAGACTGCCGCCACCACGGGCGAGTCGGCCAGCTGCGCGACGGTTTCTGCCAAGCTCGCCTCCGGCGCGGTGTGGGTGTGGATGACCAGCGTAGCGAGCTCTTCACCCGAGGGTGACTCGGCGGGCACTGTTTGGTTCAGCGTTTCGACCGATACGCCGTGGTCGGAAAACACGGAGGCGATTTGGGCGAGCACCCCGGGTTCGTCTCGCACCTGCAGCGCGATTTGGTAGCGGCTGGGCACGACCCCCGGGTCGACCATGGCGAGATCGGCGTGGGTCGATTCGGCCACACCGGGACCGCCGGCGACGTGGCGCCTGGCCGCGGAGACGATGTCACCCAGCACGGCTGATGCCGTCTCGGGCCCGCCCGCCCCGGCGCCATAAAACATCAGCGAACCGGCACCGGATGCTTCGACAAACACCGCGTTATTGGCGCCGTGCACGGCGGCCAGCGGGTGCTCGCGGGAGACCAGAGTGGGGTGTACGCGAACGGACACTCCTTCGACACCGCCCCCTTGCACCCGCTCGCAAATGGCGAGGAGCTTAATCACGTAGCCGGCGTCGCGGGCAGCCTCGACCTGCTCGAGGGAAATCTCGGTAATGCCCTCGCGGCCGACCTCATCGAGGTCGATGGCGGTGTGAAAGGCCAGCTGGGCCAACAGCGCGGCCTTTTGTTGGGCGTCGTAGCCGCCCACATCCGCGGTGGGGTCTGCTTCGGCGTAGCCCAGTTCGGTCGCGGTGGCGAGCGCCGACTCCATCGACGCTCCTTCGCGGTCCATCAGGTCGAGAATAAAGTTCGTGGTGCCGTTCACGATGCCCAAAATGCGCTGGACTTCATCACCGGCGAGCGAATCGCGCAGCGGGCGAATAATCGGAATGGCGCCGGCCACGGCGGCCTCGTAGTACAGCTGGGCGCCCACCGCCGTCGCGGCGTCAAAGAGTTCCGGTCCGTGCGCGGCGAGTAGCGCCTTATTGGCGCTAATGACGTCCGCCCCGGATTCGAGCGCGTGCACAATGAGCGACTTGGCCGGTTCGATACCGCCCATCAACTCCACCACAATGTCGGCTCCGGCGATCAGTGCTTCGGCATCGGTGTGTAACAGCTCGGCGGGGATGTCGCGGTTGCGCGGCTTCGAGAGATCCCGCACGGCCACACCGACGACGTCGAGTCTGGCGCCGATCCGGGCGCCCAGTTCTTCGCGCTCGTGCAACAGGCGGTGGACCACTTCGGATCCGACGGTGCCGGAGCCCAACACCACCACTTTCAGGTTTCGGTAGTTTTCCCTCACGCCTGATCTGTCCTCTCTGCACCGCTCGTCTCCTGGCCCACACTGTGTGGATGTGCTGCCAGCGAGCCCAAGGCTAACCCGAGGTCACGGGCCATCACATCATCGGGGGTCTCCGCGGCGATGGCGACGCGGGCTTCGCCGCCCTCAATCACCACGAGCGCGGGCCGCCCCAGAGCGTTGTAATTCGACGACAGCGAGTGGCAATACGCCCCCGTGGCGGCGACCGCGACGACGTCACCCGGGGTCACATCGGAGGGTAAATAGTCGTCGTGGATGACAATGTCGCCGCTTTCGCAGTGGCTGCCGACGACCCGCACGAGTGCCGGCGGCGCCGTGGCAAACCGGTTGGCGAGACTCACCGTGTAGTTCGCCCCGTAGAGCGCGGGGCGAATGTTGTCGCTCATTCCGCCATCGACGCTGACATACAACCGGGTGGCCACACCGGAGCCCGCCTCAGTGGTGTAGTCGACCTCGACCGGTTTGGTGGTGCCGACGGTGTAGAGGGTGATTCCTGCGGGGCCCACCACGATTCGGCCGGGCTCGCAGGCGATGGTCGAGAGGGTGATGCCCTCCCTGGTCACAAACGCGTCGATTTCGTGGCCCACCATCGAGGCGATCTGCTCCACATTCGATTCGGGGTCGGCGGAGGTGTAGGGGATGGCGAAGCCACCGCCAATGTTCAGCGTGGTGAGTGGGTGGTCGACCTGGAGGTCTCGATACAGCTCCAACACCCGCCTGGTGGCTTCGACAAAGCCGTCGGGGGCGACGATTTGGGAGCCAATGTGGGAGTGCAGCCCGATCAGGCGCAGGCTCTGGTGGCGGGAAATTTCGGCGGCGAGCGCGGGGATATCCGCCCTGGCCACACCAAATTTTTGGTCTTCCCGCGCGGTCGCTAAGTAGTCGTGGGTCCCGGCGTGAACGCCGGTGTTCACCCGAATCATCACCTCTTGGCTGATTCCCAATTCGGTGGCGACCGCCGCCACCCGCTCGACTTCCACCGCACTGTCGATGACGATTTGGCCCACTCCGTGGGAGAGGGCGGCGCGCAGTTCGTGCAGGCTTTTATTGTTGCCCTGGTATTCGATGTGTTGCGGGTTCGCCCCAGCGCGCCGGGTCCACTCCCATTCGCCGAAACTGGAGACATCGAAACCCCATCCCAGCCCGTCCAGAGCGCGAATCACATCGGCCGCCAACAGGGCTTTCGTCGCGTAGTGGATGCGCAGAGTGCGCCCGGAGACGGCGAGGGCGGCGGACAGGGTGTCTTCCAGTCGTCTGGCGCGCTCGAGCACATCGTCGAGGTCCAGCAGGTAGAGCGGTGAGCCGTATTGCTCGAGCAGCCCCGCGGTACTAAGCCCCCCGATTCGTATCTCGCCGTCTTCACCTCGCACAGCCCGCGCCGGCCAGACCCCAGGATCGAGCGCGTCGTGATCCAGGGGTTCGACTAACCAGTCGGGGGCGAGGGGGTGTGACATGGGCACTTTCACGACGCGATAAATGGGCTCAGTGCCGAGGCGCGCGGACCACGGCGGTGGAGACGAGCGGAGCGGTGGTGCCCCCTGACGCCTCGCCACCAGGATATCGGTGCTGGCATTTACATGCGCTCGGGGGCAGACACCCCGAGCAGCTCCAAGCCGTTTGCCAACACCTGACCGGTGGCATCGTTGAGTACCCGGCGCGAGTGGTGGACCGATTCGATCGGGTCGTCGCCTTTGGGGGTGACCCGACAGGCGTCATACCAGCGGTGGTACGAACCCGCGAGGTCCTCTAAATACCTCGCCACGCGGTGGGGTTCACGAAGCTCGGCCGCTTGGGCGACCACGCGCGGGTAGTCCGCCAGTGCGGTGAGCAGTTCGGCTTCACTGGGTTCGACCAGGTCGCCGGCATGAAAACCGGAGGAGTCAATGCCCACAGCGTCGGCATTTCTTCCCACCTGGTGGGTGCGCGCGTGAGCGTATTGGACATAAAACACCGGGTTGTCGTTCGTTTTTGCCAACAGCACGTCGGGCTCCAGAGTGAGCGGTGAATCCGCGGGTGAGCGGCTTAGCGAATAGCGAAGCGCGTCGGTACCCAACCATTCACGCAGTTCATCGAGTTCGATGATGTTGCCGGAGCGTTTGGAGAGTTTCTCGCCATTAATACTGACCAGCTGGCCGATCAGAATTTCGATGTGATGCTCGGGGTCGTCACCCGCGGCACCGGCGAGGGCTTTCAGGCGGTGGACATAGCCGTGGTGGTCGGCGCCCAGCAGGTAAATCTTCTTCTCAAAGCCGCGGTCTTTTTTCGACAGGTAGTAGGCGGCATCAGCCGCGAAGTAGGTGTAGACACCGTTGGCGCGGCGAATCACCCGGTCTTTGTCATCACCGAAGTCGGTGGTGCGCACCCACACCGCCCCTTCGTGATCGAAGACGTGGCCGCCTTCGCGCAACCGGTCAACCGACTGGTCAACCAAGCTGGTGCCCTCCGGGGTGGCCACGACGTGGAGTTGTCGCTCGGAAAACCACACGTCAAAGTGCACGTTGAATAGCTCCAGCGAGCGCCTCACGGCGGCCAACTGCTCACGGTAGGCACACTCCCTCGCGCACACGAGGGCTTCGTCGTGGTCCATGTCGGCAAGGCCCGGGTATTGGGCTAACACGGTGGCGCCCAGTGCCTGGACGTATTCACCGGGGTAACCCTCCTCGGGCAGGTCTCGACCGAGGGCCGTGGCCAGTACAGATTCACCAAAGAGGTCCATCTGTGATCCGGCGTCGTTGATATAAAACTCGCTGGTCACTTCAGCACCCGCAGCGCGTAACACTCGGGCCAACGAATCACCGAGTGCTGCCCAACGGGTGTGGCCGATGTGGAGGGGTCCGGTCGGGTTTGCCGAGACAAACTCCAAGTTGATGGTGTGGCCGAGGAGAGTATCCGAGTGGCCATAGGCCACACCGCGGGAGAGGACCTCTCGCGCGGTCTCACCGAGTGCAGCCTTATCGAGGGTGATGTTGAGAAAACCAGGGCCCGCAATCTCCACTGCTGAGACCCCGTCGATATCACCCAGGCGATCGGCCAGCACTTCGGCAATCTCACGAGGCGACTGACCCAGAGGCTTCGCCAGTTTCATCGCCACCGAGGTGGCCCAGTCACCAAATTCGACTTTTTTGGGCCGCTCCAGCGCCACATCACCGGGCTCCAACTGGTGGGCCACTTCCCCCGTGACGTCGACAACGTATTTTTCGGCAATCTGCGCGATGTGCACGGCCAACGAGGAGGGATCCATGCGCCTAAGCCTAACCGTCTGGCCCAGCGCCGACTGAGGGCAGTGACCGTGTAACCTTGAGGCACACCTGGCCCCCATAGCTCAGGGGATAGAGCGTCTGCCTCCGGAGCAGAAGGCCGTAGGTTCGAATCCTACTGGGGGCACTTTCCTCCCCGGCCCACTGCGGCCGGCTGTCAATCTGTTGGGTCACCTGCACACTTTTTTTCCTGCGCGTGTTTCAGCTGGCGTTGCCCTGTAAGTGTCATGAAGGGTGAAGACCACTGTGCCCGAATGGCAGGAGGTTGGCACATGCAGAAATCCTTAAGTCTTGTGGTCACGGCGGCACTCGGCCTCGGCCTTGTGGGGATATCCAGTCCAACGTCGAGTTACGCGAGCACCCCGCAAGCCTGCGACAGTATCGACTCTTACGACGCGAGTGAGGACGCTCCG
>NZ_JAVLBO010000014.1:0-40153 GCF_031581085.1 Pontimonas sp. | reverse complement strand
GGGCCATCGTCTCGGTTTTGCCCGATCCGGCCCCAGCCACCACCCGGTACACCCCCTCGAGAGGGGCCTCGATAATGGCTTTTTGTTCGGCTGTGGGCGGGTGAATCCCCAGGACTCGAGAGAGCTCTTCCGCACTGACCTTCGGTGAATTAGTCACCACAGACGCTCCCCACCCGCTGCCAACGGTGTCGGGAGACGCTGCGACCCGCGACGGGTAGCACCCGTGGCCCCACGAAACGAGACTGCGCCATCTGCCGACCGGCCGCGCGGATCCGCTCCACGCTTGTGGCGGTGGCCTCCTCATCGAGGGGGTCTTGGGCGGCGACCCTGAAGGGCTTTTTGCGAACACCGCCGCTGACGTAGAGCAACCAGGCACCCTCACTGGGGCCCTCCACCGCCCAGGCTTCACGGGTCTCCGGGTCGGCGAGCGCCAACTGGTACACCTGGAGTTGGGGGTGTGAGGCGATTTCTTCCTGGTTAGTGATCGCCCGCCCCGTTTTGAGATCCACGACCACGAGGCCACCGTCGGCGGAGCGCTCGATGCGATCGACCAAACCGTTCACGACGATGTTGTCGATGCGCAACTGGAAACCCGCTTCGATGGCCACCACCTCGGCGCCCTCAGCGCGTCGCTCCCGCAGGTAGGCGGCCAGTGCGTGGACGAGGCCGCGCGCTTTCGACGCTTCGCTTTTACTCACCCACCAGGAATCAAAATCGAGCTCCGACCAGCGGGCCTCTACGAGGCCCGCGAGGGTGTCCTCATCGCCCCAGGGTTCGTGTTCGAGGGCGTAGTGGATGAGCGAACCAATACCCACCGCAGCGGTGTGTTCATCGGGGGCGACACGGTCGAGAAACCAATCGAGGGGTGACTGCTCGAGAGCACTTATGCGGGAGGGCGAAAGGCTGATCTCCGTGTCCTGATAGAGCGGGGTGTCACTGGTGATGGGGCCGAGCCCCCACCACTGACTGGGGTGTGCACCGGGCACTTCGCGGGTCGCGAGAATCGCGAGTGCGGAGGCGGCCGACTCGTCCTCGCGACCCGGAGGGGTCCTCTCGAGTTCGGATCGGTAGTGGCCGACTAGTTCGCGGCTTGACCCCAGCGGACCAGGATCCGAAGGGACCTCGAGGGCTGATTCGGCGAGGAGTCGAAACAGTGCGCTCGGTCCGGTGTCATCAGACTCGACGGCGGTAATCATTGCCGCCCGCCTCGCCCTCGAGAGCGCCAGGGCGGCCATCCGCAATTCGTCATCGATCACGACGCGCTGATCGTCGATTGACTCATCCAGTTGACCCCGCACCGCGCGTGCGACCAGGGGTGCACCCAACAGCGACCACCGAAGGCGAGTGTTGGGCCAGACGTGGTCGTTTAACCCCTGGAGCACAACGGTGTCGCACTCCACCCCCGCCAAACCCGCTGGAGTGGAAATGAGAACCCCCGTGCGCTGCGAGCTCTGGACGACGACGTCCTCGGTGATGTCGTTATCGAGTACCCGCACAAAAAACGCTTCCGGGCTCACCCCGTGGTGTCGCTCGGCGAAGCGCTCCGCGGTGGCCAGAAGCGCGGAGACCTGATGCAGTGCTTCGCGGTGGAACAGCGACGGTTGACTGGGATCGCCGGCGCGAGCGACCCAGGAGTCCTCCACCGCCCAGGCCTGCCACGCCGTAGAGACCACCAGGGCAGCCGAGGCCCCCTCGGGGAGTGCGCGAATGGCACCGAGGACGCTAAGAATACGATCCAGCGGTCGGTGAAACGACGTCGGCAGCTGGGGTGGATACTCCCCGGATTCCACGACGTCAATAATCGACTCGATTCCCCGGCGACTCTGCCCCTCGGCCTGATCGATCACCCGCAGCAGTGAGCCCAAGCGTCGAAGCCGCCGGGAGTCAAAGCCGCCGTAGAGGCCCTCCAGTAACGCGGTGGCGCGCTCGGGTGTGAGCCACCCCGGGGTTCGGGCGGCCAGCACCCAACCCACCAGGTCCCTACTCGCCGGGTGTTCGCCAAGGCCCACCCGGTAGTCCTGCTCCGTATCGATACCCGCCTGCTGCAGGCTGTGAGCGAGCAGGGGAATATGCGACGCTCTGCGGGTGGCGATCGCCATGTCAGAAAAGGCCACCCCGTGGTCACGGTGTCGAGCCAGAAGGATTCGGGCAATATCGTGGGCTTCTCGACCCGCGCTCGGTGACAGCACCGCGATCAGCGGGCTCGCCTCGCCCTCGGGTGTGCCAGCACCCACCGACCGCGCCTTGCGCTGGGAACCAGCCCGCGCGGTACCTATTCGTGCCGTAATACTGGCCACCGCATCGCGCAGGGCCTGACCGTGGCGATAGACCGCGGGGAGAATATGGGGTGTGGTCGAGAGCAGGTCGGCAACCCGCATGGGCCCTTCCGGGTCTGCTCCTCGAAACGTCTGACCGGCGAGGTCTGGATCGGCGTAAATGCCCACGTGCACCCCCGCGTCGTGGAGGGCGTGCACCAGGGCACCGGCGGCGGGTGAGAGGTCCTGAAAGTCGTCACACAGCACCACCCGCAGTCCGTCTGGCGGGCTCGGCGACGATTCGATCAGCGAGGTCGCGACGCGCAGAAGCTCCGCGGCGTCATATTCATCGGGGCGCGAGCGGGCAATGACCCTTTCGTAGTCGTCGAGGAAATCGGCGACTGCCGGCCACGCCGGGTGCACCGAGGACCAGTTGCGCACATCATCGGAGCCCAAACCCCATTCGGTGAGTCGGGCGATGAGCTCGCGCAGTTCCGTCCGAAACGCTTCGGTTGAGCGCACCGCCGGATTGAGGTGTTCGGGCCACTGGGGTCCCACACCGCTATCTCGCTGCTCGTCGAGAACCCCGCGGATGTCCTGGTCCACATCGGCACCGGAGCGCAGCTTGGAGGGATCTAACCCCCTGGCTTCCTGGTCGCCTCGCACGAGGGAGAAACAAAAGGCTTGAACACTCATCGCCAGGGCGCCCCTGGTGGGTGTGGCCAGCGCCACACCCAACTCGTCTCGCACACTCGTCGCTTGGGTCCTGGTGGGGGTGAGCACTCGAATCTGATCGGGGTGGATCCCCTGGGCGACGAGGTGGGCCACCCGAGCGCGAATGAGGCGCGACTTACCCGAACCGGGTGCGCCGAGAACCACTTGAGGCTCACCGAGGCCCGCCTGAACAAGCGCGTCGGGTAGCTCCAGATTCTCGCTCATGCCTTTTAGGCTAAAGCCCAGCACTGACTGTCGTACGATACGAGGGTGGAAATTCGTATTGGTATCACCCACTCAACCCGTGAACTGAGTTTCGAGACGGACAAAAAAGCGGCCGATGTCGAAAAAGACATCGCCGCTCAACTCGCCAAAGGCGATGACGGCATCGTGCGGCTGGAGGACCAGAAGGGACACGTGTACCTTGTTCCGGTCTCCACCCTCGCCTACATCGAAATGGTGACCGAGTCCGCCCGCAAAGTCGGCTTCGCGCCGTAAGCCGGCGAGCCATGGAACTGGTCCTCGTCTTTACCTTCGCGGCGCTCATTGGTGCCGCGGTGAGATACACCGTGCCCGGGCGAAACCGCCACGGCATGATTGCGCTGCCCGCCCTGCAGGTGGGCCTCGCCACTCTGCTCTTTGTCATTGCCATGTGGCTCGGCTTGGAGCCCCGCTCGGTGTGGCCGTGGATTATTTCCCTCGTGGGCTCCACCGCCGCCCACATAGCGGTCGCCATCTGGTTACCCGGCAAGCGCGACGCAGACGATGCGGCGCTGTTGGCCGAACTGACCGCGCCGGGTGCACCGATCCCCGAAGAGCCCGCTCGCCGCTAACTGCTCTGCGCGACGGACCACTCAGCCCAGCATTGTGCCCTCTCGCAGCGGTGTCTTAGGCCGTGAGGCCTAGGGCGTCGAGTCGTCTGGTGTGCTCGGTCAACACGTCGGTGAAGATCGGCTCGTAGAGCTCTGCGGAGCGCGACGGGTCGGTGTCTCCTCGAAGGACACTGCGCGCGATCAGCATCGTGTCTCCCACCACCCGCCTCGACCACAGGCTGAGCCTGGACGCGTGGGCGTCATCGACGGCGATGATGCGCGCCAGTACTCCCGCGACCAGCTCCTCTGGTTCACTCGCGTCGACGGTCTGAATGATTGTGTGGCCAATGCCGGAGGGCAGGCCCCCGGCGACGATGCGATAGAAATCGCTGAGAAACCCGCCCACGACGTAACAGGTGGCGACCCGCTCGTACCAGGCATCCGCGGTCATCTCCCGCAGTGCGTCGCCTTGGCGCTCGAGTGGCTCGGCCATGGCCTCGATCGGGTCGGGGGTGTATTCGGCGAGCAGGCCCCGGAGGGTCTCATAGCGCGAGAGAATACTGGCTTCTGCTCGCACCAGTTCGTCGCGGTCGGTCGCCGACCACGCTTCCCTCGCGGCTCTGGCGTATTCACCGGCAATGAGTAGCGCACTGGCACTGGCGTGGGCGAGGAGGTCCGCCGCGGTGGGGACCAAGGCGGTCAGATCGAGCCGGCTGGCGCTCTTGCGGTGGGCCCGTGATCGCACTTTCCACTGCGGGGAGGGCTTTTTTCGCTCCCAAAAGCGCCATCTCATCCGGCCAGGATAGTCCGGATGGCCACTACCTGCCCGAGAGGAGGGTTTGGCGGGTAGACTGAGGCCACATCAATTAATGAAAGTGAATCTGTCAACTAGTGAGTTTTTCCGACCTCGGCATTGAGCCGGACATGGTCGAGGCCCTCCGTCAGGAGGGAATCGAGACCCCTTTTCCCATTCAAGAACAAACCATTCCCGTCGCGCTTTCTGGCCAAGACATCATCGGCCAAGCCCGCACCGGAACCGGTAAAACCCTCGGGTTTGGCCTCCCACTGCTCCAAAAACTGGGCACTGAGCCAGCCCCCGGCGTCAAAGCCCTCGTGGTAGTCCCCACTCGCGAGCTGTGCATTCAGGTCGCCGAAGACCTCGAAGTGGCCTCGTCGAACCGGGCCACCCAAGTCGCCGCGATTTATGGCGGCAAAGCCTACGAGGGTCAGATCGAACAAATCGACGATGGCGCCCAAGTCATTGTGGGAACACCCGGGCGACTGTTGGACCTCATCTCGCAGCGCAAACTCTCCATCGCCGACGTCGAAGTGATGGTCCTGGACGAAGCCGACAAAATGTTGGACTTGGGCTTCCTGCCCGATGTGGAGCGACTCTTTTCCTACACCCAACAGCTTCGCCACACGATGCTGTTTTCGGCGACCATGCCCGGACCGGTGCTCACACTGGCGAGGCGCTTCATGACGAAACCGCTTCATATCCGCGCCCACGATCCGGAAGAGACCCTGGCGCAGGCCAACATCAAACACTTTGTCTACCGCGCGCACCAACTGGATAAAGACGAAATCATCGGCCGCATTTTGCAGGCCGAAGGGCGTGGCAAAACCATCATTTTCACCCGCACCAAACGCGGGGCGGCTCGCCTGGTCGAAGAACTCACCGACCGGGGATTCCCGGCGGCAGCAGTCCACGGTGACTTAAGCCAGGACGCCCGCGAGCGCGCCATGGTGGCGTTTCGCGCCGGAAAGAAAGACATCCTGATCGCCACCGATGTCGCGGCCCGCGGCGTCGATGTCGACGACGTCACTCACGTGATCAATCACACCATCCCCGAAGACGACAAGGCCTACCTGCACCGGGTGGGGCGCACGGGCCGGGCCAATAAGACCGGCATCGCCGTGACCTTTGTGGACTGGGACGACCTGCACAAGTGGGCGCTGATTAACCGCGCGCTGGAAATGGGCATCCCCGAGCCGCAGGAGACCTATTCCTCCTCCGATCACCTCTTTAGCGATATGAACATCGAAGCGGGAACCAAGGGCCGACTCACCCCCACACCCATTCCCAACCGGGAAAAACGCGCCGGCGAGCAGCGCTCGGGCGGCAGCCGGGGTGGCAGCCGTGGTGGAGACCGGGGCGGACAGCGCGGCCAGCAGTCTGCGGGTGGCGCGTCAACTCGTACGAACCAGACCAGCGGTGGTTCCACGGAGGCTCCGGGTGATCGTCCCGCGAGGCCACCGAGACGGCGCAGGCGAAAAAGCTCACCGCCCCAGTCCTAAATACCCACCCAGTCTTCGTCACCAACCCAGTCCTCGTCACCGACCCAGTCTTCGTCACCGACTCAGTCCTCACCCGCCACAGCGTCGCTCGGCTGTGGCCACTACAGCCTGTTGCCGGGTTAGCCTCGCGCGGCGAGTAGTGGGCTGCTTCCCACCCCCGCGTCGATAATGCGCTGGAGGTGAGTGCTACTGGTGCGGTGCTCGCCCAAGACGTTGGGTTTTTTTGACCCGTGGTAGTCACTGGAGCCGGTCACGATAAGCCCCAGCTCCCGGGCCACGTCCTCCAGCTGGGGGGTCAGGCCGGGGTCGTTTTCGCGGTGGCCAATTTCGACGCCCATCAGGCCGTGATCGACCCAGCGCTGGTAGCGGGCAATCGCCTCGTCGTGTTCGCCGGAGACATCGGTTGCGGGGTTTCCTCCGCGGCTTAGCGGGTGGGCGAGGACGGGAACACCACCGGCGCGGCGAATGATGTCGATTCCTCGCTGCAATCGGGGGGCGTAGTGGGGCACGTGGTAGGGCCCGTCACCGGCCAAAATGTGCGAAAACGCTTCGGTGGTATCCGCCACGATGCCTTTGGCGATGAGCACTTCGGCGATGTGGGGTCGCCCCGGTGTCGCGCCTTCAGGAATCACGGCGCGCACTTCGAGCCAGTCGATGGGGTAATCCGCGGCCAGTTTGTCCACCATCATCTGCAGGCGGTTATCGCGGTGGGAGCGAATCTTCACCATTTCGTCGACCAGGTCCGGGTGTTCCGGGTCGACCAGGTAGCCCAACAGGTGAATGCTGTGGGGTTCATACCCGGTGGTCTCATCGAGCACCTGGGTACTCAGTTCAATACCGGGAATAAAGCCCACGCCAAAGTGTTGGGCCGCCTCGCGCGCTTGCGACCACCCGGAGAGGGTGTCGTGGTCGGTCAACGCGATGGTGTCAATCCCGGCGGCGTGGGCCTGTGCGATGACTTCTGCGGGTGTTTCGGAACCATCTGATGCCCGGGAGTGCGCGTGCAGGTCAATAATCGCGTCGGACACCCCTCCATGTTAGGCCCGCGGGTGCCGGCCGCCTGGCCACACTGGCCCAGCAGGTGGTGCCACACTGGTGCTGTGGCCGATTCGAGTAAAAAACCGCCGCGCTCTCGCACACCAGAGAGCGCCGCGTTCCGCGAGTTCATTTCCTCCGGGTGGGACGATCACCCCCGGAAAGAGCCAGAGCGTGGCGACGTCGCGGATTTCACCGCCGCCAGGCGAGCGCGTTTTCTCGACTCACTGCCCGAGGAGCTCGCCGGTCACACGCTGGTCATTCCTGCGGGGCCCGAGTCGAGAAGATCCAACGACACGGATTATCCCTACCGGCCGCATTCGGCGTTTACCCACCTCACCGGGTGGGGCTCAGACACTGTGCCCGGCAGCGTGCTGGTGATTGACGCGAGTGCGAGCACGGCCCCCGCGGTGTTGTATGCCAGGGGGCCTGCCGGTCGCGATACGGATGAGTTCTACGCCAATCCGGCGATCGGCGAATTCTGGACGGGGCCTAGGCCACACCTGGACGATATTGCCACCCGCCTCGGCCTCGAGGTCCGGCCGCTGGAGTCGTGGTCGGGCGTGGGCGACGGGGATATTGCTCACACCGTGGTGCTCCCGGAAGCAGATGACACCTTCAGTCTTCACCTCCAGCACCGCCGCACGGCGGTGCTGGGCGAAGATCGGGCTGGTGTGTTGGACACGGCCGATTCGATCCTCGGTCAGCACTTAGCCGAACTGCGTTTCGTGAAAGACGAGTACGAGCAGGGCCAAATGCGACTCGCGATCGACGCGACCCACCGGGGCTTTGTCGACATCATCCGAGCACTGCCCGACGCCGCCGGCTCAGCCCGCGGTGAACGGGTCATCGAATCCGCTTTTGCCCGGAGGGCTCGGTTGGAGGGACACGACGTCGGTTACTCCACGATTGCCGCCAGTGGCCCGCACGCCTGCATTTTGCACTGGGTGCGAAATGACGGCCCGGTGGGCGGTGAAGACCTGTTGCTGGTCGACGCCGGTGTGGAACTCGATTCGCTCTACACCGCCGATATCACCCGAACGCTGCCCGTCTCCGGGCGGTTTAGCCCCCGCCAGCGCGAAGTGTACGAGGCCGTGTTGGAGGCCGCCGACCACGCACTGGCCGTCGTCCGACCGGGGGTCGCGTTTCGCGCCATCCACGACGCCGCCATGGAAGTCATCGCCGCCCACACCGCCGCCTGGGGTTTTCTTCCCGGCAGTGCCCAGGAATCACTGGAGAAGGACGCCGGTTGGCACCGGCGCTACATGATTCACGGCACCAGTCACCACCTGGGCCTCGATGTGCACGACTGCCAAAAAGCCCGGCGCGAACTCTACGTCGACCAGGAGCTTCGCCCCGGGATGGTCTTCACCATCGAACCGGGGCTGTATTTCCAACCCGATGATCTCACCGTCCCCGCCGAATGGCGGGGCATTGGGGTGCGCATCGAGGACAACATCCTGGTCACAGAAACCGGCGCCATCAACCTCTCCGCGGCGATCCCCCGCACGGCCGACGAGGTCGAAGCGTGGGTGGCAGAGAACACCCCGTAACACCGCTCGGGCGCTCAAACCCCGGGCGCTAAATCGAGAGGATTGCGCCGGCCACGAGGAAGTAAATCAAGAGCCCGCTGGTATCCACGAGTGTGGTCACCAGGGGGACAGAAATGACCGCCGGGTCGATTTTTAACGCCTGCGCGGCCAGCGGCATCGTCGATCCCACCGTCGTCGCCCACACCGCAATCAACACGATGGAGAGCCCCACCGTGAGGGCGACGGGCAGGCCGGCCACCCACCACCCGGCGCCAAAGCCGAGCGCGCCCAACGCGATACCCAGCAACAGCCCGACCCGGGATTCACGCCAAGCGACCCGCCAGGCGTCGCTGGGGCGCACTTCACCGACCGCCACGGCGCGCACGGCACTGGTGGCCGCCTGGGCACCAATGTTTCCGCCGGTGCCCACCAGCAGCGGTATGAATAGCGCCAGGGCCGTGATTTCTTCCAGCGCCGATTCGAACAGGCCCATCACCCACACGGTGATGGTGGCCGCCGACATCAAAATGGCGAGCCAAAACACTCGCAGTCTCGCCAGGCGCACCACACTGTCGGAGAGGTAGTGGGCGCTGGAGGGAAGCGCACCGGCCTGGCGGGCGACGTCTTCGGTGTCGGCCGCTTCGATGACTTCGAGGGCGTCATCCACGGTGAGCACCCCGAGGACCCGGTTTTCGCTGTCGACGACCATCAGACCCAGCCGGTTTGTCTCCTGAACCAACCGAGCCGCCTTTTCGGCGTCTTCGGTGACATCGATGGTGGGGGCGCCGTGGTCGGCGATTTCGCCGACCCTCAACTCGGGGTCACCCAGCACGACGTGGCTGAGGCCCACAACGCCCACCAGGGTGCGCGAGCGATCCACGATGGCCAGCAGGTCGATGGTTTCCGCATCGGAGCCTTTTGTTCGCACCACATCCAACACGTCAGAAATTTTGGTCGATTCGGCGACGGTTACCACTTCGGGGCTCATTACCCGACCGACCGAGCCTTCCGGGAAGCCCAGCAGTGAGGCGGTCATGTTGCGCTCTTTGTGGCTCAAGCCGGCGAGGACCCGGCGGACAAACCCGGCGGGGGCTTCGCCCAGGAGGCGCGCCCGATCGTCGGGGTCCATTTCTTCCACCAGTTCACTAAACGCCTGGTCGCGCATCCCCGAGAGCAACTGTTGCTGCTGGAAACTATCGAGCTCTTCAAAAATCTCCAGTGCGGTATCGCGCGGCAACATGCGCCAGACCACCGCCGACTGGACGGGGTTCAGCCGAGTCAGTTCTTCGGCAATTTCGTGCGCGGCTTTCGATTCCAACCACTGGGCGACGGGTCCCAAATTGCCCAGGTTCAACGCACCGGTGAGGCTCAGATCCGTCGGTTCCTGCTCCTCGGCCATGTCACCCTCCCGGGAGCTCCTGCACGATGCGTTTGGCCTTTCCGTGGTGTTCGGACTCGACAACGACCACATAGTCGGTGGCAATGATCTGATGCATCGAGCGGAAAGTGGGACGACCGGCCCGCTGCGCGCTATACAGGGCCATGCCGATGATCATTCCGAGTCCCGCTCCGATAACAATCCCTGCGGCAATGGGCGCCAGACTCATGTCCACCCCGAGGGTCACCACAATCAGCCCCACGAAGAGCCCCACCCAGGAGCCGGTGAGGGCGGAAGAGAGCGCGGCGCGGCCGTGCCCGTAGCGGGCGGTCACCCGCTCGACTGAGGAAAGCCCCTCCCCCACCACCGAGAGGCTCCGAGGCGGCAGCCCTCCCTCCAGGAGGGCGTCAATGAGTTTCTTCGCCTCCGGGTAGGTTTTATAGCGCGCGAGTTCTTCACCAGCGGGCATCGTGGCGAGCTGGTTGAGTTGTTGGCTACGGGAAGATTGGGCCACCAGACTATTCTCACACCCCAACGACTAAGCTTTTTCACAATCGTCTCACCGTGTACACGACACGTCGCGGTATCAATCAAGGCGGGAGGCACGATGAGTCCGGATGTCGAGGGCGTACGCCGCGCAATTGACACCGTCATCGACCCTGAACTGCGGCGACCACTGACCGAATTGGACATGGTCGATTCGATTGACGTGTCACCGGAGACCATTCGCGTCACCATCGCGTTGACCATCGTGGGCTGCCCCGCCTCCGACCGCATCCACGACGACGTCTGGACTGCCGTCACTGAAGTCGCCGGAGACATTCCCGTCCACGTCGAACTGACCGTCATGGATCCGGCCCGACGAGCCGCACTGATTACCCGGTTGCGCGGCGATAAGTCGCCCGCGCAACAGTTTGGCCCCGATACTCTCACCCGGATTATCGCGGTCACCAGCGGTAAGGGAGGGGTCGGTAAATCCACGATCACCGCAAACCTCGCCGAGGCGGCCGCCAACAGCGGTCTTCGGGTGGGCGTCATCGACGCCGACGTATTTGGCTTTAGTCAACCGGCACTGTTTGGGATCGAAGGGGTCAAACCCACCCGACTAGACGACATGATCCTGCCGCCCGTCGCCGGTGAGGTGAAACTGATGTCGATTGGCATGTTTGTCGACCAGGGCACACCGGTGAGTTGGCGCGGTCCCATGCTCCACCGCACGGTCAACCAGTTTTTGAGCGACGTGTTTTTCGGCGATCTCGATCTGCTGCTGTTGGATCTTCCCCCCGGCACGGGTGATGTCGCCATTTCGGTGGGTCAATTACTCCCCCACAGCGAGGTCGTTGTGGTGACCACCCCGCAGGCGGGTGCCGCCGACGTGGCGGTCCGCTCCGGCTTGGTCGCTAGACAAACGGGCCAAAAAGTTGTCGGAGTGATCGAGACAATGTCGGCCGGTGTCCTGCCCGATGGCACCGCGCTGGACCTTTTCGGTGAGGGCGGTGGAGCACAGGTCGCGGCCGCCCTCGAGGTTCCCCTTCTCGGCCAAATTCCGCTCTCGGTTCCACTGAGGAAAGCCGGAGATGCCGGCACACCACTCGTGTCACAGCACCCCGACGACCCGGCGGCAATCGCCCTGGGCGAGGCCTTCGCCGCACTCCAGGCGACGAGAGACTCGAGGGTGGGAACCCCGCTTCCCGTCTCCCCGCGCTAAACCCCGCTAAACCCCGCTAAGCCCGGCCAGAAAACCCGCCAAAGCACCCGCGAGGGCGTAGATGGCCGCTAGTTAGATCGCTTCTGGGTCAAACGCGGCCGGCGTGCGCCGCGGAGAGTGGGGCGGGGCGTGGGGCGGGGCGTAGGGCGGTGCCTGCTCCGGTGGGCTCGAGGGCGAGACAGAGGCCGGGAGGACTGGCCCGGGGGGTGTTGTCTCGGGGGAATCGGACAGGGCGTCGCGGACGATTCGGCGCGGGTCATACTGCCGGGGGTCTAGTTTTTTCCACTGGACCTCATCAAAATCGGGACCCATTTCTTCTCTCAGCCGGTCTTTCGCACCGCTTGCCATGTCCCGGAGCGATCGAATCAGGCGGGCCAGCTTGGCCGAATAGGCGGGCAACCGGTCGGGGCCGATCAGGAACACGGCAATCAGGCCGATCAGCAGCAGCTTTTCAAAGGTCAATCCGAAGGACACGTGCCCACAATAGTCGCCTGAGCTCTGCGGTGTCCTAGGCTGATTTCAGCCACAGCGCAAAGCCGAGAGGGAGGTGACCGGTGTCGGACTGGGACCTCATCCACCGCTTTAGTAACGACTACTTAACCGATTCGGAAGACGTCGCCTACCTTCAGGAGGCCTCGACCGAACAGGGCATCCAGGCGATTAGTCGAACCCTGGGATCGAGTATTGCGGCCATTGCACGCGCCGTGGCGGCCCGCAGCATTATCGAAGTGGGAACCGGTGTGGGGGTGACCACCATGCGCCTGGCAGAGGCCACACCCGATGCCCACATCACCAGCATCGATAGCGAAGCCGACCACCACGTCACCCTGCGCGAACTATTGCCCCAGGTCGGGCTCGAGACCTCCTCGCTTCGTCTGATTACCGAGCGTGCGCAAGACGTCTTAGGCAAAATGAACGAAAACTCTTACGACCTGGTGGTCTTTGACGTCCCCGCCGGCGACGTGGAGGCCTGCTTCGGCGACGCCGTCGCCCTGTGTCGACCGGGCGGCTCCATCCTGATCACCAGGGCCCTCGCCGGTGGTGCCATTGCCGATGCGGCCTCCCGCGAGCCCCGCGTCACGGCAATGCGCGCGGTGGTGAAAATGGTGGCCCAGGACGACCGAGTCACCCACACCCTCCTGCCGATGGCTGAAGGGCTGCTGTGGGCCCAGGTACACCCCGACAACACGGTGTGAACACGTCCACCGGCGCGGAGAACATCCGGCGCATGCGTGGCGCCGCCAGCGATACCGGGCTTACTTCAGTGGGGTGTGATTTAGCGGAGGTTACTTCACTGTGCCGTTTAAGGCGTCGCGCAGTTCAGTCGCTTCCTGGTCGTTGACCGACACCACCAGCCGGCCACCACCCTCCAGGGGAACCTTCACGATAATGAGCCTGCCCTCTCGGACAGCTTCCATGGGTCCATCCCCGGTGCGGGGCTTCATCGCGGCCATTTTCACTTCTCCTCTGTCACCCGAATCCTCAGCCTCTATTATCCCTGGAAACGGGAGTAAGGACCAACCGAGCTAGGAATTGAGCCAGTTGTGTAATACCTGGTGGGTGTGCTCGATTTCGGAAACCTCCACCGATTCGTCGTCGGAGTGGGCAAGGCCGCCATCGCCCGGGCCAAAATTGACCGCCGGGATGCCCAACTGGGAAAAACGCGCCACATCGGTCCAGCCGTATTTGGGGCCCACCTCGCGCCCGCTGGCGGCCACCAGTGCCTCCACGATGGGGATATCGAGCCCGGGCCTCGCCCCCGGCGACTGATCGACCACGACCAGCTCGCTGCCGGGAAACATCTCCCGCAGGAACTCCTCGGCCTGCTCGACGCTCCGATCGGGCGCGAAGCGGTAATTGACCGTCAGCGTGGCACTATCGGGAATCACGTTTCCGGCGATACCGCCGCGGACTTTCACGGCGTTGAGGCTCTCCCGGTAGGCCAAGCCCTCCACGACGCGAGTCTCTGGTTCGTAGGCGGCCAGGATCCCCAGAGGGGCCGCCAACTGGTGGATGGCGTTATCACCGCGCCACGGTCTCGCCGAATGGGCGGCGACACCGTGGCGTCTGATGTCGGCGCGCATCGTGCCGTTGCACCCACCCTCGACACCGCCCAGCGACGGCTCTCCTAATACGGCGGCGTCGGCAACAAACCATTCCGGATGGGCGCTGTGGAAGTGGCCGAGACCGTTTCGGTCTGCATCGACTTCTTCCTGGTCGTAAAACATCCAGGTGACATCGACCCGGGGGGCATCCAACTGGGCGGCAAGAATGAGCTGGCTGGCCACCGCAGATTTCATGTCGACGCTTCCGCGGCCGTGTAAACGACCATCGGCGAGGCGAACCGGCCCCACACCGCCGTGGGGAACCGTGTCGATGTGGCCGGCAATAATCACTCGAGTGTCGTGGCCGAGCGCCGTGCGCGCGGCCACGGTGTTGCCGTGTCGAATCACCTCGAGGTGCGAGGCCGCCTGCAGGGTGGCCTCCAGACGATCGGCGAGGTGTTGTTCGTCACCGGACACAGACGATATCGCGATGAGTTCTTGAGCGAGAGCGAGAACACCGACGCTCACATCGAAGGGTTCGACACCACTGGAGGGTGACCCCTGGGGATTACGCGCGCTCGACACCCCTTCGAGTGTAGTCGGCGGTGAACCGAGCTAGCCTTGTGGGTATGTCTGAGTCGCCTTCTTCGCCGAGCACCCACCACGCCTGGGGTTATGGCCTCCAAACCATCGCCAGCGATCACACCGTGTTGGACACCTGGTTCCCACAGCCCACCCTGGGCGAGCCGCCGAGTGGTTTCGACCCGCACATTCTGCCCCAAGACATTTCCCACCAGGAGCGAACCGACGACCTCCTCGGTGTTCACACCGCGGGCATCGGCCTTCGTATCGACCTTCGCGAAAAACCACAGAGTGTCCCCGACGCCTACCTGCGCCTGCACTTGCTCTCGCACACGCTGGTGCCGCCAAACTCCATCAACCTGGAGGGTCTCTTTGGCGTGTTGAACATTGCGGCGTTCACCAGCCACGGCCCCATCCACCCCGATACGGCCAACACCCGAGCAGCAGCGCTTCGACAGGCGGGGGTGCAGATCACCGGGGTGGATAAGTTTCCCCCGATGGTGAACTATTTCAGCCCTCCCGGGGTGCGCATCGCCGATGCGTCTCGGGTGAGACTGGGCGCCCACTTGGCCCCCGGCACCACGGTGATGCACGAAGGCTTTGTGAACTTTAACGCCGGCACCCTCGGCTCTTCCATGGTGGAGGGGCGTATTTCCCAGGGTGTGGTCGTGGGCGCCGGATCTGACATCGGCGGCGGTGCGTCCATTATGGGCACCCTCTCCGGCGGTGGCACCCAAGTCGTGTCTCTGGGCGAGCGCTGCCTACTGGGGGCTAACGCGGGTATTGGCATTTCCCTCGGTGATGATTGTGTCGTGGAAGCAGGCCTCTACGTCACGGCCGGAACCAAAGTGACTGTCTTGACCGACGGCGAGGCACACACCCTCAAAGCCGGTGAGCTCTCAGGTGTCTCCGGTGTGCTCTACCGGCGAAACTCTCAAACGGGCGCCGTCGAGGTTCTGCCCCGCAGCGGCGTCGGGGTCACCCTCAACACCGCCCTGCACGCCTAAGACCCGAGAGAAGGGGGCCCTGGCCCCTTCTCTCGGGGCCCGTTCTCTCTGGGCCTGTGCGGGCTTGTGCCTGGGGGGTGTGACTAGCGCGAGGTGGGCCAGTGACGCTCGGCCGGGCCGGTGTAGAGCTGCTGGGGCCTTCCGATGCGAAGGTGTGGGTCCTGGTTCATCTCTCGCCAGTGGGCGATCCAGCCCGGCAATCGACCAATCGCAAACAGCACGGTGAACATCCTGGTGGGAAAGCCCATCGCTTTATAAATGACGCCGGTGTAGAAGTCGACGTTGGGGTAGAGCTTTCGCTCGATGAAGTAATCATCGGCTAAGGCGATCTCTTCGAGCTCCTTGGCAATATCCAACAGGTCGTCTTTGACGCCCAACTCTTTGAGCACCGCGTCGGCGGATTCTTTGACCAGTTTCGCCCTGGGGTCATAGTTTTTATACACCCGGTGGCCAAAGCCCATCAGGCGAATACCTTCTTCTTTGTTCTTGACCCGCTCCACAAAACGGTGAACGCCTTCACCCGAATCGCGGATATCGCCCAGCATGCTGAGCACTGCCTCGTTCGCGCCACCGTGGAGGGGGCCAGATAGGGCGTTAATTCCGGCAGAGACGGAGGCAAAGAGGTTTGCTTCGGTGGAGCCGACCAACCGCACCGTCGACGTGGAGGCATTTTGTTCGTGGTCTTCGTGCAAAATCAGCAGGCGGTCGAGCGCCTGCACCAGTACCGGGTTTTCCTGATACGGCTCGGCCATCAGCCCAAAGTTCAACCACAGGAAGTTGTCGATGAAACTGCGGTCGTTATCCGGGTATAAAAACGCCTGGCCGATGCTCTTTTTGTGCGCGTAGGCGGCGATCACGGGCAGTTTGGCGAGGAGTCGAATGGTCGAGATTTCGACCTGTTCGGGGTCTTTAGGATCGAGCGAGTCGCCGTAGTAGGTCGACAGCGCGCTGACGGCACTGGAGAGTGCCGACATCGGGTGGGCGGAGTGGGGCAGGGCGTCGAAGAGGCGTTTGAGGTCTTCGTGCAGCAGGGTGTGCCGGCGCACCGTGTGGTCGAATTCGTCTAACTGCTGGGCGCTGGGCAGTTCACCGTAAATGAGCAACCAGGCCACTTCGAGGAACGTGGAGTGCTTCGCCACCTCTTCGATGGGGTAGCCGCGGTAGCGGAGGATGCCCTGATCGCCATCGATGTAGGTGATGCCACTGGTGGTCGGGGCCGTGTTCACAAAGCCCGGGTCGTAGCTGGTGAAACCGGTCTTCTTGGTAAAGCTCGACATGTCCACGCTGGAGGCACCATCGCTGGATGTCTTAATCGGGAATGTGGCACTACCGCCCGGAAAGTCGAGGGTGACCTCTTCGGGGTCTATTCCGTGATTTTCGCTCACCGTATCCTCCTTCGCCCAGCAGGCGGGTGACACCTGTTGGGTGGGTGTGGTCTGTGGTTTGGTGCCCCTTTGAGGACACTTCCGCTACGACGTGACCAGCCTAGACGACGGCGGGACCACACCAATACCCCCGTCCCCAGGAACCGATTCCACCGCGGCGGCTGGCCGCACGGCTACGGGCTAAGCCTCGCTGCCGCCCGGTCAATGTCTCGGTCGCTGGCGGTGAGCGCGATGCGCACGTGGTGGTCACCGGAGGGTCCGTAAAAATGCCCGGGGGCAACCAGCACTCCGCGGCTCGCGAGCCAGGCCACAGTGTCCATCGCGGGGCGATCGGCGCTGGCCCAGATATAGAGGCCAGAATCACCTCCGGTGATGCGAAGCCCAGCGGCTTCCACCGCGGGGCTCAATACGGCCCGCCGGCGGTGGTAACGCCGGCGGATATCCTCCACGTGGGCGGAATCGGCCAGGGCGGCGCGAAGCACCTGCTGAATGGGCGAGGGGGCCATCAGGCCCAGATGGCGCCTGGCGAGGACGATGGGGCCGATCACGTCGACGTCGCCGGCGAGCATCGCCGCGCGATAGCCCGCCAGGTTCGACTGTTTCGACAGCGAATAAAGCGCGAGAAGTCCGCTCAGGTCACCACCGGTGACCTCGTCGCTGAGCAGCGACGGCGCGTGGGGTTGACGGGGAGAGCCGAGCAGGCCGTAGCACTCGTCGCTTGCCAACACCGCGCCGAGCTGTCTCGCTCGGGAGACTGCGCGTTGGAGCGCCTCGGGCGCCAAGACCTCACCGGTGGGGTTGCCGGGCGAATTCAGCCACACAAGCTTCGTGCCCTCTGGCCACGAATCCGGGTCATCACTGGCGAGTGTGTGCGCCCCGACCAGGCTCGCACCCACCTGATAGGTGGGGTAGGCAATGCGCGGGTAGACCACGGTGTCCTGTGGCCCAAGCCCCAACAGCAGTGGCAACAGTCCCACCATTTCTTTGGAACCGATGGTGGGAAAGACGCCCTCCGGGCTCACCGCGGTGGCTTCTCGCACCCGGTGCCACCAGGCCACCAGGTCTTGTCGGGTCGACTGGTCACCGCGCACCGTCGGATACCCGGGCTGGTTACTGGCCTGGGCCAGGGCCTCTTGGAGCACCAAGGGGGTGTCGTCCACGGGTGAGCCGACCGAGAGGTCGATGAGTCCTTCGGGGTGTTCCGCGGCGCGCGTCTTCGCCGGACCCAGTTCATCCCACGGGAAATCCGGCAGGCTCAGCATCGACGCCCCGGTCTAGTTCTGTGGGGGAAGTGCTTTAACGATCGGGTGGTCGTCTTCGATCATGCCGACCTTCGCGGCACCACCGGGTGAGCCCACCTCGATGAAAAAGTCCACATTCGCCGTGTAGTACTCGGCCCATTTTTCGGGCACGTCGTCTTCGTAGTAAATCGCTTCCACCGGGCATACCGGTTCACAGGCCCCACAGTCCACGCATTCATCGGGGTGGATGTAGAGCATCCTCTCACCCTCGTAGATGCAATCCACTGGACATTCGTCGATGCAACTGCGATCTTTCACATCGACACAGGGAAGGGCAATTACATACGTCATTTACGTGTCCCCTCGTGTGTAGGCCGACCTCTATCGTAACGCGACGGGCTGGGAAGCCTCGGCCACGCCAGCACCAACAGTGCCACAATGACGACCCCCAGGGTCAGGCCGTAACCGAGTGGCTCGGCGACGACGACGAACGAACCGCCGATCCCGGAAGAGAGCACCATTTGGGCGATCAACACCCCGAGTAGACCAGCCAGGGCGAGGGTTCTGGTGGGACCCACTACGCGCAACCCGATGCCCCACGCCGCCACCACAGCCAATCCGAGGATCAGTCCGAGCGGGGGCAGGCTGCGGTGGTGGAGGGTCACCGCGGCGCCGATAAAACCGCCCACGGCGAATGCTGCGAGAGCAAAGGCGACTCGCGTGATTACTCTGCGGGGCATTTAGCCATCGAGGCGGAACATCCAGCCATACGGATCGGGCTGGCGTCCGTACTGAATGTCCGTGAGTTTTTCGCGCAGAGCGAGGGTCAGTGGACCCGCAGTCTGGTCTGGATCACCGATCGTGAAATCTTTCGCCTTGACCTGTCCGATCGGGGTGACCACCGCGGCCGTGCCGCAGGCAAAGGTTTCCACGATATCTCCCGATTCGACGCCCTCTCGCCATTCCTCGAGGGTGACCGGGCGGCGCTCGACCGTGTGACCGGCGTCTTCGGCTAACTGCAGGATGGAGTCGCGCGTGATGCCCTGCAGGATGGTGTCGCTCTGGGGGGTCACCACCCGGCCGTCTTTGTAGACAAAGACGATGTTCATCCCGCCCAGTTCTTCGATGTATTTTCCCTCCACCGAATCCAAAAAGAGCACCTGGGCGCAACCGTGTTCGGCTGCTTCGGCCTGCGCCACCAGGGACGCGGCGTAGTTGCCGCCGGTTTTCGCCTGGCCGGTGCCGCCCTTGCCCGCGCGGGAATAGTCGGTGGAGAGCCAAATCGAGACGGGCTTCACGCCGCCACTGAAGTAGGGCCCTGCCGGCGCGGCGATGATGTAAAAGGCGACCTTTTTCGCCGCGCGCACGCCCAAAAATGCCTCTTTGGCATACATGTAGGGCCGGATATACAAGCTCATTTCCGGCGCACTGGGCACCCAATCCGCATCGAGCGCGATGAGCTGTCGCAGCGACTCGAGGAAGTAGTCGACGGGCAACTCGGGAAGCGCCATCCGCTTCGCCGAGCGCTGCATGCGAAGCGCGTTCTGGTCGGGCCGAAACGACCACACACTGCCATCGGCGTGACGGTAGGCCTTCAAGCCTTCGAAAATTTCCTGCCCGTAGTGCAAGACCGCGGCCGCCGGGTCCATCGCGATCGGCCCGTAGGGCTGCACGCGCGGACGGTGCCAACCGCCCTTTTCTGACCAGCAAATATCGACCATGTGGTCGGTGAAGACCGAACCAAAGGGCGGGTCGGCGAGAATGGCGTCTCGCTCTATCGCCGGCATCGGCGACTCGTTCTGGGTGACCTGAAAGAGGAGGTCCTGTTGTGCCATTTGAAGGGGAATGGTCATCTTTGCATCCTTGTCACAGCGGCGGTGTGTGCGCGAGTCTAGCGCCCCAGAGTGCTGACCCGCTGGGTGAATTAGTCCAGGTGGGATCGAATCGCCTGGCCGACTTCGCTGGTGGAGCGGGGGTCAGTGCGCGCGACCAGATCGCGGTCCACCGCGCGAACGAGCGCCTCGGCGCGTTCTTTATACCCCAGGTGATCCAACAGGATCGCCGTGGAGAGGATTGCCGCGGTCGGGTCGGCGCTCTGGCTTCCGGCGATGTCGGGTGCGGACCCGTGCACCGGTTCGAACATGCTGGGGAATTGTCCCTCGGGGTTAATGTTGCCCGACGCCGAGAGGCCAATACCGCCGCCGATGGCGGCGGCTAAGTCGGTGACGATGTCGCCAAAAAGGTTGTCGGTGACGATCACATCGAACCGGCTGGGGTCGGTGACCAGGTAGATCATCATCGCGTCGATGTGGGCGTAGTCGACGCTGACTTCCGGAAATTCCGGGGCGATACGGTCGAGGGTGCGCTGCCACAGCGAACCGGAAAAGCCCAACACGTTTGTTTTGTGCACCAGGGTGAGCTTCTTGTTTCTGATCATGGCCGTCTGGAAGGCATAGCGGACAACGCGCTCCACACCAAACGCGGTGTTGACCGAGACTTCGGTGGCGACCTCGTGGGCGGTATTGACCCGCAGCGCACCGCCGTTTCCGGTGTACGGGCCTTCGGTACCCTCGCGCACGACGACAAAATCAATATCCCCGGGTGTGGCCAACGGTGAGGCGACCCCCGCGGGCAGCCGTGTGGGTCGCAAGTTGACGTAGTGGTCGAAGGCAAAGCGCAGCTTCAGCAGTAGACCCCGCTCCACAATGCCGCCGGCGAGCCGGGGGTCTCTGGGGTCACCGCCAACAGCACCCAGCATCAACGCGTCGTGTGTGGCCAGTGCCCCCAGTGTTTCTTCGGGCAACACCCGACCGGTTTCTAGGTAATGGCTGGCCCCGAGCGGGTACTCCTCGGTGTGAATATCGAGCACCCCGGCGAGGGCAACCCGCAGGGTCTCCAGGGCCTCCGTGGTGACTTCTGGACCGATGCCATCTCCGGGGATGACCCCGAGGTTCAACGCGGGCATGTTCCCCCCTTACAGTTCGAGAATGTCAATCGCGCGCAACACTCGAGCGTCGGTCGCCCTCGCGACACGCTCCAAAATGTCGTCATCGACTCGACTATCCACGGTGAGGACACTCAGGGCCTCACCTCCGGCGCTTTCACGGGCAATCTGCATGCCCGCGATATTGATGTTGTGCTCACCAAACTCTTTACCGTAGACGGCGACAATTCCTGGACGGTCGGCATACATCATCACAATGTGGTGCTCGGCCAGGGGTACTTCGATTTCGTAGCCATTGATTTCGGTGAGCTTGTGGGTCTGCTGCGGACCCATCAGCGTTCCACACACCGACACTGAGCTGCCATCACCCAACACTCCGCGAATCTCGAGGAGATTTCGATAGGCGGGGCTTTCTGGCTCAGTCTGCATCGACACGGTGACCCCGCGAGATTCGGCCAGGAGTGGCGCGTTCACGTAGCTCACTTTTTCGCTCACGATGCGTTGGAAGATGCCCTTCAGTGCGGCCAGTTTCAACACACTGACGTCGTGTTCGACGATCTCACCGCGCACCGTCACCTCGATGCTCACCAGCGACGATTCACACAAACCAATGAAGACCTGTCCCAGGTTTTCCATCAACGAAATCCCCGGTTTCACGCTTTGGTCGATGACGCCACCGGCGACATTGACCGCGTCGGGAACCAATTCGCCATCCAGTGCCAGGCGTACCGAGCGGGCCACCGACACTCCCGCTTTTTCTTGAGCTTCATCGGTGGAGGCGCCCAGGTGGGGAGTGAGAATCACGTTGGGTGCACCCAGTAGCGGCGAATCGACCGGTGGCTCATTGACAAATACGTCCAGGCCGGCGCCGGCGATGGCTTCGGACTCGAGGGCTCGAACGAGGGCGGCTTCGTCGATAATGCCGCCGCGGCTGGCATTGACAACTCGCAGTTCGGGTTTTGCCAGCGCAAACTGGTCGTCACCGATCATCCCCGTCGTTTCTGGGGTGCGGGGAATGTGCACGGTGATGAAATCGGAACGGGCCATCACATCGTCGAGGGTCGTGAGCTCCACCCCCATTTGGGCAGCCCGTGCCGGTTGAACATAGGGGTCGTAGCCGATCAGGGTCGCGCCAAAGCCCTGCAGGCGCTCACACACCAACGCCCCAATTCGTCCCAACCCGATGATGCCAATTGTTTTCTCGAAGAGTTCCACACCCGAAAACGACGAGCGCTTCCACTGCCCCTCGCGCATCGACTGGTGGGCTTCGGGGATATGCCGGGCCAGCGAGAGGATGTGTCCGATGGCTAATTCTGCGGCGCTGATGATGTTCGAGGTGGGAGCGTTCACGACCATCACCCCAGCGGTGGTCGCCGCGGCAATATCGACGTTGTCCAGGCCCACCCCGGCCCGGGCGATCACTTTCAACTGCGGAGCGCTTTTTAGCGCCTCCTCATCGATGTGGGTGGCGGAGCGAATGAGTACCGCGTGGGCATCCTGGAGGGCGGCGAGTAGTGCGGGACGGTCGGTTCCATCCACTTCTCGAATGTCGAAATCGGGCCCCAGGGCATCTCTCGTGGCCGGCGAGAGCGCTTCGGCAATCAAGACAACGGGTTGTGCCACGAGGGGGCCTTTCTCTGCACTGACGTGGTGAGGTGTTCTCTGGCGGTAGCGCGTATGTCTCCGCGGCCTCTGGCTACCAGCCTACTTCAGCGCGCGCCGGGGACCGCCTGAACCGACGTGTCACCCCGGTGGGACCACACCGCTCACCCCAGCATCGCTATGAGCACATCGGCGCGCCAGGCTTGCTCGGCGGCGATGAGCGAGAGCGACAGGGTGGCCTGCACGGAGAGCAAGACGGCATAGACCACAGCGGCTTCGATCGGCGACCGGCGACGCCAACCCCACCACAGCCCAAGCCCCCACACCAGCACCGGGATCACCACGCCGGGGATTAACAGCACCCACGGGGTCGACTCGGCGAAGCCGAGTGCGCTGTAGTAGGCGGGGAGACCGAGCAGGTTTCCCACCGCCTCCCAGACATCCCAGGCGATGAGAGCCACAAATACCGCGGCCAGGACGATGCGGGTGATCACGCTGTCAACACCGCCGGGAGGATAAAGGGCCACGGCAGTAATACCAAGAGTCCCAAGAGCAAAAACCCTCCGCGTGTTCTCGCACTCCAGTTCGCGCCGAGGAAAATGGCCGCGACAAACCACAGTGGGGTGGAAATGTAGGCGAGGAATTGGCCGAAGCTAAACATGGTGGCCTCTAACCGGCTCGCAAACTGCGGGACGGGTTGTTGGGCGAGACCGATCACCCAGGCCAGAGCCCACATCACATAAAGCCCCCCGAGGACGGCCGTCAGCCACACCCCAGGCTCGCCGGTAGTGGCCTCTTGCCCGGTGGCGTCCCCGCCCTCGGGCGCATCCTGGTCCCCCGTTGCCCGCGGGTCGAAGTAGTTACTGTCGTCGCGTGGGCCCCAATCGAAGGCCTCGGCGTCGTCGGGTGTGGATGGTCCCGCAGTCGTCATCGCGTGATCGACCGGAGGCGATCAGCGTGCGACGTGGCCCTCAACGTAGTCCTCGTCGGTGTCCTTCCAGGCAAACAGGGCCCGCAGTTTCCGACCGGTCTCTTCGATGGGGTGAGTCTCGCCTTTGTCGCGAAGCTCCATGAATTCTTTCGCGCCCGCATCCTGGTCGTTGATGAAGCGCTCCGCGAAGGCACCCGACTGGATGTCGGCCAATACGTCGCGCATGCTGTCTTTGACTTCGGGGGAAATGATTCGCGGACCCGAGACGTAGTCGCCGTATTCGGCGGTGTCACTGACCGACCAGCGCTGTTTCGCGATGCCCCCCTCGTGGATCAGGTCCACGATCAGTTTCAACTCGTGGAGGACTTCAAAGTAGGCAATTTCTGGCTGGTAACCCGCTTCGGTGAGCACTTCGAAACCGTATTGAATCAACTGCGAGGTTCCCCCACACAGCACGGCCTGCTCGCCAAAGAGGTCCGATTCGGTTTCCTCGGTGAAGGTGGTGACGATGCCGCCAGCTCGCAAACCACCGAGGCCCTTCGAGTAGGACCAGGCGAGGTCCCACGCGTTACCGGTGGCGTCGTTTTCGACGGCCACGATGACCGGGACTCCGCGACCGGCGACGTATTCGCGTCGCACCGTGTGACCGGGGCCCTTGGGAGCGACGAGGATGACGTCCACACCGGTGGGCGGCTGGATGTAGCCGAAGCGAATGTTGAAGCCGTGACCAAACACCAGGGCTTTTCCGTCGGCCAGGTTGGGGGCAATATCTTCTGCGTAGAGTCCGCGCTGGTGCTGGTCGGGTGCCAACACGACGACCACGTCGGCCCAGGCGGTCGCCTCGGGGGTCGACATCACCTGGAAGCCGGCCTCCTCGGCCTTTTGGGTGGACTTGGAGCCTGGCTTGAGGGCGACAACGACCTCCACTCCAGAGTCGCGCAGGTTTTGCGCGTGGGCGTGACCCTGCGAGCCGTAGCCGACGACGGCTACTTTCTTGCCCTGGATCAGGGATAGGTCGGCGTCTTTGTCGTACTTGATCTCAGTCACAGCCAGATACTCCTTGTTGTGGGGGCCATCGTTCTCGGGTGTGGTGGAAGCCTAGTTCTTTCCCAGTCGCTCCGTAATCGACTTTGAGCCTCGGCCGATGGCCAACAGGCCCGACTGGGCAATTTCTTTAATCCCGTAGGGCTCGAGTACGCGCAACAGGGCGTTGATTTTTGCGGTGTCGCCGGTGACTTCGATCACGAGCGCATCGGTCACCACGTCGACCACCCGCGCGCGAAACAGGTTCGTCGCCTCCAAAATCTGCGAGCGCGTCGAGTTGTCGACGCGCACTTTGATCAGCATATGTTCGCGCTGAACCGAGGCTTCCGGGTCCAACTCGACAATTTTGATGACGTTGACCAGCTTGTTGAGCTGCTTGGTCACCTGTTCGAGGGGGAGGCCTTCCACCTCGACGACGACGGTGATGCGTGAAAGCCCATCGATTTCGGTTTTACCGACTGCGAGAGATTCGATGTTGAATCCGCGTCTGGCGAAGAGGCCGGCAACGCGTGTGAGCAGGCCTGGCTTGTCCTCCACCAGGAGGCTCAGAACGTGCTGCACGGACTACTCCTCGTCCCACTGGGGTGCGTGCTCGCGCGCGTACTGCACTTGGGAGTTTCCAACCCCCTGGGGCACCATCGGCCACACCATGGAATCGCGCGAGACGATGAAGTCGAGCACCACGGGGCGGTCGTTGGTTTCCATCGCGAGCTTGATCGCGGGTTCCACTTCTTCTTTCGTGGTCACCCGAATCCCCAACGCTCCGTAAGAGTCCGCCAGTTTCACAAAATCGGGCACCATCGCCGTGTTGTGTCCGGTGTCGAGGTCGGTGTGCGAGTGGCGGCCGTCATAGAACAGCGTTTGCCACTGGCGCACCATTCCCAGCGACGAGTTGTTGATGATCGCCACTTTGATGGGGATGTTGTTAATGGTGCAGGTGGCGAGCTCCTGGTTGGTCATTTGGAAGCAGCCGTCACCGTCGATTGCCCAGACCAGGCGGTCGGGTTCGGCCACTTTTGCGCCCATCGCGGCGGGAACCGAGTACCCCATCGTTCCTGCTCCACCCGAGTTCAACCAGGAGCCTGGTCGCTCGTATTTGATGAACTGGGCTGCCCACATTTGGTGTTGGCCGACTCCTGCGGCGTAGACGGCCTCCGGCCCACCCATTTCGCCGATTTTTTGGATGACCCACTGGGGTGAGAGCAGGCCGTCGTCGGGTTCGTCGTAACCCAGCGGGTACTGCTCTTTCAAGCTATTGAGCCTGGTCCACCAGTCGGAATAGTCGGGGGTGTGGCTGGCCGCGGCCTCATCGAAGGCGGGCAGGAAGTCTTTCAGCACGTCTTTCGCGTCGCCCACGATGGGGACGTCGGCGTGACGGATTTTGCCGATTTCTGCCGGGTCAATATCGATGTGCACGACTTTCGCCCCGGGGGCAAAGTCGGAGACTTTGCCGGTCACCCGGTCGTCAAATCGCGAACCGATCGCGATGAGCAGGTCAGATTCTTGGAAGGAGAGCACCGCGGGAACCGTTCCGTGCATTCCCGGCATACCCAGATTCAGCGGGTTGGAGTCGGGGAAGACACCCCTGGCCATCAACGTGGTCACCACGGGTGCCCCGGTGCGGTTGGCAAAGGCGAGGAGTTCGTCCTGTGCGCCGGCTCGAATACAGCCGCCTCCGACGTACAGCACGGGCCGCTTGGCCTCCGCCAGAAGCTGCGCGGCCGCCTGGATTTGTTTTTGGTTGGCTTTGGTGACCGGGTGATACCCCGGCAGGTCCAGCTCTTCGGGCCAGACAAACGGCGCCGATTTTTGCTGAGCATCTTTGGTCACGTCGACGAGGACCGGCCCCGGTCGACCCGTCGTCGCAATGTGCACGGCGGCTTTGATGACACCCGGCACGTCTTCTGGTTTGGTGACCAAGAAGGAGTGTTTCGTAATGGGCATCGTCACACCGGAGATATCGACCTCTTGGAAGGCGTCGGTCCCCATCGAGGTGGAAAAGACTTGACCGGTGATCGCCAGCAGCGGCACCGAATCCATGTAGGCGTCGGCGATGGCGGTGACCAGGTTGGTCGCCCCCGGCCCGGAGGTGGCGATCGCCACACCGAGGCGCCCGGATGACGCGGCGTAGCCTTCGGCGGCGTGACCGGCACCCTGTTCGTGTCGGACCAGGATGTGTCGGATTTTATCCGCCGCGCCCATCAGCTCGTCGTAGAAGGGCATGATGGCGCCGCCGGGGAGGCCAAAGACGTCTTTAATTCCCAGAAGCTCCAGGGATTTGAGGATGGCGCCGGAGCCGGTCAGCACGGGCGCATCGTCGGGGACGACCGCGGCGTTGGCGGCCGCGGCGTCATAATCCGTCTGGGTAGCTGTGTCAGTCATCGTCTCAATCTCACTCGAATTAGTCGGAAAACGCAGGCGTTAACCCGTGACCGCGCCTTCGGCAGCGGAGCGCACGAGCTTGCGGTATTTCGCCAGCACACCGCGGGTGTAGTGGGGGGGCAACGGTTCGAAGCCCTCCTGGCGTGCCTTCAACTCGTCGGCATCGACCAGTAGGTCGATACTGCGAGTCGGAATGTCGACCCGAATCAGATCACCATCTCTCAGGAACGCAATAGGACCTGCGTCCACGGCTTCCGGAGCGATGTGGCCGATACACAGGCCGGTTGTGCCGCCTGAGAATCGTCCGTCGGTCAACAGTAATACATCTTTACCCAGCCCCGCACCCTTAATCGCAGCGGTAATGGCGAGCATTTCGCGCATCCCCGGACCGCCCTTGGGGCCTTCGTATCGAATCACAATGACATCGCCGGCCTGGATTTTGCCCTCGGTGAGGGCGTCCATCGCCGCGCGCTCACGTTCGAAAACGCGCGCGGGACCCTCGAAGGTCGCGAGGTCAAACCCTGCGGTTTTCACCACGGCCCCCTCGGGAGCCATGGAACCCTTCAAAATGGTGATGCCCCCGGTGGGGTGCACGGGGTTGGAAAACTCGCGGAGCACCTCACCATCGATCGGATCAGGGTTTAGCTCTTTGAGGTTCTCGGCCATGGTCTTGCCGGTCACGGTCAGTGCGTCGCCGTGGAGCAGGCCCTCATCGAGCAGGGCTTTGAGCAGTACCGGAATCCCGCCGTGGCGGTCCACGTCGTTCATCACGTAGTGGCCGAAGGGCTTCAGGTCGCCCACGTGCGGGGTCTTATCGCCGATTCGGTTGAAGTCATCCAAGGTGAGTGGCACACCGGCTTCGTTGGCGATCGCCAAGAGGTGCAACACGGCGTTGGTGGACCCCCCCAGGGCCATCAAAATCGTGATGGCGTTTTCAAACGCCTCGATGGTGAGAATGTCGCTTGCGCGAAGACCCTGCTGCAACATGTTGACCACTGCTTCACCGGAGCGGTGGGCGTAGAGGTCGCGGCGTCGGTCAAACGACGCCGGCGAGGCCGAACCGGGCAAGCTCATCCCGAGTGCTTCGGCGATGCTCGACATGGTATTTGCGGTGTACATCCCGCCACAGGCGCCCTCACCGGGCGCGAACGCGCATTCGATGCGTTTGGCGTCCTCTTCCGACATCAGGCCGGCTTTCACCGCACCGACGGCTTCGAACGAGTCGATGATGGTGATGTCTTTTTCGGTACCGTCGCTCAATTTCACCCAGCCGGGGGCAATCGACCCCGCGTAGAGAAACACCGAGGCGAGGTCGAGTCTGGCGGCCGCCATCAACATGCCGGGGATGGACTTATCGCAGCCGGCCAAGAGCACGGAACCATCGAGGCGCTCGGCCTGCATCACCGTTTCGACCGAATCGGCGATGACTTCACGCGAGACGAGGGAAAAGTGCATCCCCTCGTGGCCCATCGAAATCCCGTCAGAGACCGAGACGGTTCCAAACTGCAACGGGTAACCACCACCGGTGAAGACCCCCTCCTTCGCGGCCTGCGCGAGGCGGCCCAGAGAGAGGTTGCAGGGGGTGATTTCGTTCCACGAACTGGCAATCCCGACCTGGGGCTTATCCCAGTCCTCGTCGCCCATTCCCACCGCGCGCAACATTCCGCGCGACGTGGTCGCCTCAATTCCATCGGTCACATCGCGCGAGCGCGGTTTCTGATCGGGTTTCGCCATGGCACAGAGTCTATCGCCGAGTCCTGGAAGTCGTAAGGGACGCCCGAAGGGCGTCCCTTAGCGCAATATCGCGGCGGATTTACCGCGCTCCCGTGCCAATCCCCAGGTTCCAGGGCGCAACCATCTCGCGCTCTGTTCCCTCGGCTGACACTCCCCCCTGGGCGCCGGGCCGGTCGTCGCGGGGATGAGTACCTGGGCCAGAACCCTCCCGCGCGGCCTCGCCCGCTCCGCCGTGTTCTCCCGCTCCGGCGTGTTCTCCCGCTCCGCGGTGCTCCCCCGCTCCGCGCTCGGTGCGGTGGCCCTCACGTGCCTGGGCTCCTTCTGGCTGGGCTCCGCGGCGTTGATTCTTGCCCGGTTGACCCTGCTCTGAGTGTTCGTGGGCGCGTTGTTGGACCTGTTCGATGCGGTCGTCTCTTGCGTCTACGCCGATTGCCGCACCGGTCGCAAACGCCGCACCGCCGAGAAGCAACGAGCCGAGCGCTCCCGCTGCGGTGATGGTGAGTATCTGGGCTGTCTTCATGTCATCCTCCATGCGGGCGGATCCCGCGTCGAGGATGACGCTAATGTCGGCCACTTGGTGGACTCTCGGGTTCACCTTGACACACGCTGTGGTGTTTCTATGAGGTGTATATGGACGGTGTTCAGGAGTGGGCCGAGCCCCCGCGCGGCGCGCGTGCTAGCCGCTGCGCCGGGCTGCAAGCGAGGCCAAAAAGTCCGCCACCGCGTCCACATCGGCCAGGAAATACGGTGCCACGCTCTCTCCCTCACCGCAGCGGATACCCACATCGCCCGGGCCGAGTACGGCCTGGGCGTCCTCATCGGTGAGGTCATCGCCGATAAACAGCGTGGTTTCGGGGTGGAGTAACTCACGCAGTGCCTCAATACCGTCACCCTTGTTCTGCGACTGCAGGGAACACTCGATAATTCCGTGTCCCAGTCTCGTGGTGAGGGCATCGCCAAACGAGGCGGCGGCCGCTCGTGCTCTGTGGCGAATGTCGTCTTCTTGGGCGGCGGGCAGCGAACGAGTGTGAAGCGCCGCGCCCCACGGTTTGGTCTCCACCCAGGCGCCGGGAAACGCATCGGCAATGGCCACAAAGGCATCCCATACGGCCTGCCGTTCCATCGGGTCGGCGGTGGGAACTCGAACGACACCGCCGTCTGCGGGCCCTTCCAATTCCACCCCGTGCGAGCCAATCAGCCACCAGCGCGGGTCAGCCGCTGACACCTCGCGCAGGTTTGCCAGACCCCGTCCGGAGACAAGCGCCAGGGTGGTTTCGGGTGCACTGGCCAACGCCTCCACGGCCGCGCGTGCGGCTTTGGTCATCCTCGCATCGTCGGGGACATCGACCAGCGGCGCGAGGGTGCCGTCAAAGTCGAGAGCCACCAGCAGTGGCTTAGCCGACGCTGCCCGCTCGAGCGCCTGCTCGATCGGCTTATAGTGGCCCGTCACCGGCGGGGTTTCGGTCTCGGCGGCGTGACGGCGTCGAGAAAGCTGGTCGCCCAGCGCCGCACATCGTGTTCCTCCACGGTGGCGCGCAACGCGGCCATCCGCGTCGATGCCTCATCGGGCGACATATTCGCCGCCTGGACAAAAGCCTCTTTCATCCCATCGATGTCGTGCGGGTTCACCATCAACGCCTGATCCAACTCGTCGGCCGCCCCGGTGAACTCGCTCAGCACCAGTACACCTTTATTGTCGGTGCGGGCGGAGACGAACTCTTTGGCCACAAGGTTCATGCCGTCTCGAAGCGGCGTGACCACCATGACGTCACAGGCCAGGTAGAGCGCCATCATTTCGTCGCGGGAGATGTTCTGGTGCAGGTAGACAATGGCGGGTCGACCCAGGTGGCCAAATTCTCCGTTGATCCGGCCCACCTGCAATTCGATGTCGTCTCGCAACTGACGGTAGCTCTCCACCCGCTCCCTGGAGGGGCTCGCCAACTGAACAAACACCGCATCACTGGCCTCCAGGGTGCCCTCCGCTAAGAGCTCACCAAAGGCCTTCAGCCGATGGCTGATGCCTTTGGTGTAATCCAGGCGGTCCACCCCGAGAAACACGGTGCCCGGCTGACCGAGCTCCTCGCGAATTGCCGTCGCGCGAGCCCGCACCGAATCGGTCGTGGCCAGTTCCACGATGGCGGCCTGATCCAGGGAAATCGGGAAGACATCCACTCGCACTTCACGGGTTTTACTGGCCGTCACCGGTGGCGAGTCCGGGTCACGAGGAACCCGGGCATCCAGTGGTACCCGCACGATGGGTTTCTTCATCGAATACCCCACATTGCGCCTGACCGCTTGGCGCATGTTGGAGGCGTCTACCGCGCGCTGGAAGCCCACCACGTCGGCGCCCAACAGGCCGTGCAAAATCTCCTGCCGCCAGGGCAGTTGGCCGAAGAGTTCAGAGGAGGGAAAGGGAATGTGGTGGAAGTAGCCGATGCGCAGATCCGGTCGAAGCACCCTCAGCATTTGCGGCACCAGTTGCAGCTGATAATCCTGCACCCAGACAAAACCGCCCTCGCTCGCCACTGCGGCGGCGGCTTCGGCAAAGCGCTGGTTCACCACACGGTAGGTCTCCCACCAGTCGCGATGAAACTGGGGCGCCACGATCACGTCGTGATAGAGCGGCCAAATCGTCGCATTCGACATGCCCTCGTAGTGTTCGGCGACTTCCCGCTCACTCATCGACACCGGCACGTAGTGGGTGCGATCGAGACTGAAGGTCTCGAGGGGGGTGTCGGCCAGGCCGGGCCAGCCCACCCAGGCCGCCTCGCGGCCTGCCATCACCGGCTGCAGGGCCGCCACGAGACCGCCCGGGCTCGTCACCCACTGTTGCTCGCCATCGGCGCCAGGCTTCGCATCGACCGGAAGTCGATTCGAGACGACGACGAAGTCGACGGGGGGTGTGCGGGTAGAGCCAGCCATGTTCTCCCGACCTCGAAAAGGCGTATCCGACAGCTTTTAGGCTAGCACCGGGCCGTTTTTGCCTGAAAAGGCTCCGAGGACTTTGCCAACACGTCACCTTTTGGTCACCTCGCTCCATGGCGGCCACGCGAGGATGAGCACATGGTTCAGATTGGAATGAGCACCAGCTGCGCACACAGTTACCCTCTGGAAGAAACCTTCCGCCTGTCAGCCGATATCGGCTTTGACGGCATCGAAGTGATGGTCATGCACGACCCTCGCACCCGAAGCGCCGACGCGCTCAGCACCCTCGCCGCCGAGTACTCACAACCCATCCTGTCTATTCACGCGCCGGTCTTACTGGCGACCAGCTTTGTCTTCGGACTCTCGGCCAAATCAAAACTCGAAAAATCCGCCCAGCTCGCCCGCTCCGTCGGTGCCCCCACCGTCGTGGTGCACCCGCCGTTTCGCTGGCAGGGTGGCTACAGCAAAGTCTTCGCCGAAATTGTCGGTGAAATCGCCGACACCTACGACGTCACGATCGCGGTGGAGAACATGTTCGGCTGGAATGCCGGTCGTGCCCACCTCGACGCGTACGCGCCCACCTGGAATCCCGGAGCGCTCCCCATCGATGCCCTCACCTTGGACTTTTCCCACGCGGCGCTAAACGGCTCCAGCGGATTAGACCTCGCGCAGGACTGGGGTGAGCGGCTCCAACACGTTCACCTGTGTGACGGAACGCTTCCGGATGAAAATCCCCACCTCTTCGATGAACACCTCGCGCCCGGCGATGGTTCACAACCCATCGCCGGAGTTCTGGAGCAGCTCAGCCAGACCGGCTTTGACGGTGCGGTGATTGCGGAAGTCTCGACCGCGAAAGACCGCACCCGGGAGTCCAAAATGCAACGACTGGGCCGAACACTCGAGTTTGCCCGGAGCCACCAGGCCCCGGCTGTGACACCGCTGCCCGTCGCGGCCAGGGAGCAGCTGGTGCTGGCCAAAGCCAGCTAACCCCACCCTCGCACCTCCACACGAGGATCCGATTGCACAGAAGCCCGGGAGATAGGGCTCAGCACGATTGGCTACCCTGGTCTCATGCGCAGGTTTCTCTTTAGTAGCAGTGTGATCTCCGCGGTCGCCTCCGGAGCGGGCTTATTGCGCCAAACACTCAAAAATCCTTGGAGTTGGCGCACCGCCCTGCTGTGGGTGAGCTGGGCGATTTCGATGGTGCTGGCGGTGACCAGCGTGATTGATCGGGGTCGACTCCCCGAGGACATGACTGAGGGCAGACGCTAGGACGAACTGAGCGCGTCGTAGAGCATGTAGACGCCGAGGCCCGCCAGGGCCACTCCTCCTCCCGCGCGCACGGCTTCGAGCCTTTTCGCCGAGCCGGCGAACCAGTCGCGGGCAAAGCCCGCGCCCACCGCCCAGACCGAATCGCTGGAGATTCCAATCACCAGGAAAATCGCGCCCAAAAACAGCATCTGCCAGACCACCGAGATGCCATTCGGGCTGACAAACGCGGGCATTGTGGCGACGAAGAAGACCAGGGTTTTGGGGTTGGTGATGCCCACCCCAATCGATTCCACGAACAACCTGGAGCCTCGCGGTTTGGTGCGAACCTTTTCCACCTTGGTGTGGTCTTTACGGGCGAGGATGGCTTGGAGAGCCAAGAGCAAAATGATGATGGCCCCGCCCAGTTTGAGGGCAAAAAACAGCGGCGGCACCGCAATCACCAGCGCCCCCAGACCGAGTGCGACGGCGAGAATTTGAATGCCGACTCCCGCGCCGTTACCCAAGACACTAATCAGGGCGGCGAGTTTCCCCCAGGCCAATGCCCGACCGATGGAGTAGAGCACACTGGGCCCCGGGATGACGATAATCACCAGCGAGAGCAGGGTGAACGCCAGAAGGTTGGATGCACTAATCACTAGGAGAGTGTAGGGCCAGGTGGGACCACGCGGTGGCCGATTAAGCTGGAGACCTTCTGGCCATTAGGGAAGGGGACACCGTGTCAACACTCAGCGTGGTCACCGACGTGTTTTTATCAAAACGCGAAGCGCTGGCCCAACTCGAAGTGGTCTTGAATGTGCGCGCCGATCGGCGCGATCCGACCAACCCCTACCTGTTTATGCCAAGCGGCACAGTGCTCACCATTGACGTGCCGAAGTTTGGCGAAGACCTCCCCGTCACCCTGGACCTTCGAGCAGACATTCCCCACCCAGTGTTAGTCGAACAGGCCGAGGCGTTGGCGCAGCAACTCGGCGACGATTTGGGCTGGAGTTGCATGATCCTGGAGGGCCAACCCGAGTGAGCGCGCACGCCTGGGAGCGGGCAACAGAAATTCCCCTGCTCATTGCCGGTTTTCTGTTCCTGTTTTCCTACTCCTGGCAGGTTCTCGCCGACCCGTCGCCCGGAGTGTATGCCGCGTGGGAACTGGTCGCCATTGTGGTGTGGGTGTTCTTCGGCGTCGACTACCTGGTGCGCTTAGTCCTCGCGCGCCGAAGGGTGCGCTGGTTTTTTCGCCACATTCTGGATTTTGTGGTCCTCGTACTACCGCCGCTTCGACCGCTGCGCCTCGTGCGGTTGTTGGTGTTGCTGCGGGTGTTGAGGCGAAATGCCCCGCGTCTCATTCGAAATCGGATTTTAGCTTTCGCGTCGATTTCCACCGTGCTCCTGGTCTACATCGCCTCCCTGGCGGTGTTGGAAGCGGAGCGAGACGCGGGAGCCATCACCACGTTTGGCGACGCGCTGTGGTGGTCGCTGGTCACCGTGACCACCGTCGGGTACGGCGATTACACCCCGGTCACATTCATTGGTCGACTCATCGCCGTGGGTCTGATGCTGGGTGGCGTGGTGCTGGTGGGCATCATTGTCGGAACCCTCGGGTCCTGGATTATCCAGAGCGTGAGCGACGACAACGAGGAAGCCACCGAAGAGACCGCCGAGGCGGTCATCGCTCTGCGCGATGAGGTCCGGCAACTACGCGCGGCCCTAGAAGACCAAGGCATCGACACCGAAAAACGGCTCTAAGCTCTAGCGGTATTCCGGGTTCTCATCGAACCCAGAGCGCTCCCCGCGATCCCACGCCTCGCGAGTATTACCCTCGGCGGGGTAGCCCCCTTGGCCGGTCAGCATCGACGCCAAGTGCATCAGGTTCCAGGTCATAAACGTGGTGTTGCGGTTGGTGAAGTCGTTTTCTGGCCCGCCGGAGCCCTCATCCAGGTAGCTGGGGCCCGGTCCGGCTTCGCCGATCCAGCCGGCGTCTGCTGCCGGCGGGATGGAGTAGCCAATGTGTTGCAGCGAATACAGGGTGGACATGGCCGCGTGCTTCGATCCGTCCTCATTACCGGTCGTGATGATGCCGCCGACTTTGCCGTAGTAGACGTATTGGCCTTTGTCGTTGTGGAGCCCGCTCATCGCGTATAGGCGCTCGATCAGCACCCGCGCCTGGGAGGAGTTCTCCCCCAGCCACAGCGGGGTGCCCACCACCACAATGTCGGCGGCCTCGACGGTGGGCCAGATTTCTGGCCACGCGTCGACCTCCCAGCCGTGCTCGCGCATGTCCGGGTATACCCCGGCGGCCACCGGATAGTCGACAAGCCGCAACAGTGTGGTCGACACACCCTGGGCTTCCATCACGGCCATTGACCTGCGCATCAAGCCCTCGGTGTGGCTAAGCTCCGGAGATTTCTTCAGCGTGCAATTGATGAAGACGGCAGAAAGGTGTGCAAAGGGTGAGTCGGTCATGGCGGGAGCCTACGACGCACAGGGAGCCGTGCGCTGAGTGTCTACTCACCCCTGGCGACTATTCGGCACTGGCGACCACTCATGCAGGCCGAATGAGACTGTGCGACGCTGGGGAAGCGCCAGCTAAGCCCCGTGCGGTGGGAGGACCAAGACCATGAGCAATGACGAGTTCATTTTTGACGGCTCGATGGGGCCGCTCTCGGGGAGACTGAGCCTGCCGGATCGCCCGGTCACCCACAGCGCACTCTTTGCGCACTGTTTTACCTGCTCCAAAGACATCCCCGCGGCGAAGCGCATCACCAGCGCCCTCGCCGCACGAGGTATCGCGGTGTTGAGTTTTGACTTCACCGGCCTTGGCCACTCGGATGGCGAATTTGAAAACACCAACTTCAGCTCCAACGTCGAAGACCTCCGCGCCGCAGCAGCGGCCCTCGAGGCGCGCGTTGCGCCACCCAGTCTGCTGGTGGGCCACTCCCTGGGAGGCGCAGCGGTCATTGCCGCTGCGCCCACACTGCCGTCCGTGAAAGCTGTCGCCACCATTGGTGCACCGTCTGACCCCGAACACGTCCAGGGTCTCTTTCGTGACGCGGTTCCAGAAATTAACGACCGGGGCTCTGCCGAGGTCGACCTGGCGGGGCGCTCTTTCACCATCACCAAACAGTTTGTCGACGATATTGGAAACGCCTCGCTGCACGGAGCGCTGTTGACTCTCGACGCCGCCCTGTTGGTCATGCACTCGCCGGTCGATGAAATCGTGAACGTCTCCAACGCCGCAGAAATCTTCAAAGCGGCATTGCACCCGAAATCGTATGTGTCGTTGGATGACGCGGATCACCTCATGCGACGGGTGGCCGATGCGGAATATGCCGCCTCGGTGATCACCGCCTGGGCGGGCCGCTACCTGCCGCCGGCACCCTCGGGTAGTGGGCAGAGCGCACCAGATGGCGACGTGTTGGTCTCTGAAGTCTCCCCCGACGGTTTCGCCCACGACGTGTTGGTCGCGGGAACACACCAGTTGAGCGCAGATGAACCCGAAGATGTGGGCGGGACAAATACCGGCCCGACCCCCTACCAGTTCCTCGCGGCGGGGCTCGGGGCCTGCACCTCGATGACGATCCGCCTCTACGCGAGGCGGAAGAAAATTCCCCTCGAGCACGTCTCGGTCACCGTTCGCCACGACAAACGCCACGCCATTGAGTGCGAAGGGTGCGAGACCACGGAGCCCAAAGTGGACCACTTTCAGCGAGACATTCGACTCTCAGGAGAACTGAGCGACGAACAGGTGGCCTCGCTACTGGCTATCGCCGATAAGTGCCCGGTCCACCGCACCCTCGAGCGAGCCTCGCACATCAGCACCACGCGGGTCTCTTGAGGCCAGGGCCCCAGGAGCCCACCCCGAGGAGGACCTTCCTTGGGTGTGATCGGCTCAGCGCTTCTGGCTGGAGAGCGGGAACACGAAAAAGCGAAGCCCCAGAAACAACACACCACCGACCAACACCAGCACGAGTGCTTCCACCACGTAGTGGTTAAACGACCACACGATAGTAAAGAGCGTCAAGAGTCCGAGGTTTAGTAGGTAGCCCACGGTGTGGACGAGCAAAAACCGCCAGGTCGCTTCGCGGTGCCCCCGACCGCTTCGAAACGCGAAACCCCGGTTCACAAAATAGCTCGCCACGACCGCACCGGGGTAGACCAACGCAATGGCCAGCACCGGCGTGACCGATAGAGCAGTGACACCCCAATAGGCGAAATAGATTGCCACAGTCATACCGGCGCCGGTCATCGAATAGCGAACGAGTGACGAAACCATGTGCTCCCCAAAGCCTGAATACCCAGTATCCCAGTGCCAGTGCCAGTGCCAGTGCCAGTGCCAGTGCCAGTGCGTCGCATTCGCACTCAGTGCCTGCATGTCCTTCAACCCATCACCATCACCTCCAGCCCACCACAACACCTGGCGATAATCCTCCACAGGTCGGGGCCCACTCAACGATGACCTCGCTTGCTAGCCTTCGAGGTATGAGCAATTTCAGTGTGACAAATATCGGCCCGATGAATTCCTGGCGGGAGCATTTCGGCGGTTTTGTGCCAGAGACCAGCCGGGACGGCAGGCGTGTGGTTGACCACGAATTAGACAGCGAAGTGATCGGGTTTACCGCGACCGCCTACGAACCCGGCGAAGAAGCCGGCTATTGGCACAGTCACTCCACGCTCGAAGAGGTCTACGTCTTTTTAGAGGGTGAAGGTCAAATGGGCCTCGATGACCACGTCATTGACGTCGGCCCTGGAACGGTAGTGCATGTGGGGACGGGTGTGATGCGCACCTGGCGGGCACGACCCGACTCCCCCACCCAACTGCGGTGGTTGTGTCTACGCGCCGGCCAGATTCCCCTCCCCGCCATTCCCGACGACGCGGTTCCCATTCGCGACATTCCGATGCCCTGGTAGGGGCCGCAGGGCAGAGCGCACCCCGACACAGCAATGTCTCGCACCCGTTGGTGTTTTCAACGAGAGAACTCCGTATGGTCGCGGCCACACGTGTCGCGCCACTAGAACCACTGGAGCACAATCCGTCTACAGCTGATCTGGTCGGGGCTAGGGACCGAGCAGGGCGAGTGGAACAATGGCTACATCTCCCCTCAGATAGGCATCGCGACCCGTATAGACCACCACCGAGCCGATGAGGTCATCGCCGAGTTGCTGTGCCAACCAGGTGAGGTGTCGGGTGTCAGAGGCTTCCACGGTCTTTCCCAGTTTGACCTCGATGGCTAGTACCTTCCCATCATCTCGTTCGACGATGATGTCCACCGCCTAGGCGAGCATTCTCCGTGGGAATCCTCGCCACGTGATCGCCTCAGACGGTGACGGTCACACAGGCCTCGATAACCAGGCCATCGATGCCCACCCCGAAGGGCGTCCGCGTGGAAGCAGGTCTCGCGCGTACCTGGAGGGCGCACCCCATCGGCGGGATCACTCTCGGAGCGACGAATGGCGAAACTACCGAGCCCTTCCGGGGTCGTCGCGATCGCTCACAGGACTGTCGTCCACACCGCTGTCGTCTACACCGCTGTCGTGTCCGTGCTGTGGGGCAGACAGGCTTGCGGAGAGGGTGACGATTCGCTCCCGGTCGAGCCGGTCCTGGGTCATCTCGCTATTCCACGCCTCGACCTGTCGAGCGAGGGCTGTGGGCACCTGGCCCCCTTCCGCCTGGAGCTTTTCTACCCGGTCTAACACCGCTCGGCGTTGCCTGGGCGCCAGTACTTTCGTCCACAGCCCGTAGATATCCGGGTACAGCACTTTATAGATGGTCGCGAGCAGGAGGGCCACTGAACTGAGGAGCACCAGTCGGCCAAATACTTCTGCCAACCAGCCGGGTAGTACCTGGTAGTGCCACGGCGCCCCGGAGCGATAAAACTCTTCAACGACGGGGTGTGGGGGCAATTGGGAGTCAGAAAAATTGGGAAAAGTGGAGCCTTGGGCACCGGTCGCCCCCGAACCGAACTGTTCGTCAAGCCGCGACGCGATATCCAAGGCGATTGCTGCCGGTAGGTCGTTTCTGGCCACCACCGTGACGGGAAGGCCCACCGTCGACAGCGAGCTCGAGGGAACGGGGCTGGCAATATCGAGAAGCCCCGGGGGGATGGTCATGCTCTGGACATAGCCAATGTCGATTGCCAGCGCCTCGGCGGTGGGCATGTTCACCAGGCTGAGTGCCGGGTCAGTGGCTAACTCTTTGACGATGGGAGTGTTGACGGGGAAGAGGACACCGACCACGTCGGTCTCACCCTGCCGCACCGATTCGATGCCCTCCGCGAGAGTGCCGTAGTGGGGCTCGATGTCGAGGTCGTAGAGATCAAAAACCTGCGCTGCCAGTTGATCAAAGCCGCTGCCTTCCACCTGCATCCACACGGAGCGACCGTCAAGATCTTCCAGGGAAAGTGACTCAGACTCTCCGGCCCGGGCAAACAGCAGTAGTGGCTCCAGCACGACCGAACCCAAAGACGACACATCGGGGTAATCTTCTGCGTCAATTTCTTGGGCAATGAACCCCACATTCACCGGGTTATCGGGGTCTTGGACGTCCTCGACGATGTTCAGAGTGTCGTTTCGGTAGGTGAGCTCGACGTCAACTCCCTGGGATTGAAGCTCTTGGGCGAGGTCATCACCCGTGTGGTAGAAAAAACCCTCCTGGGGTCCGCCCTCGATCAGGACCGAACGATCCCAGGAAATGGTGCTGGCGATATAACCCGCTCCGGCGAGAAGGAGGGCGATAAACAATCCCGTGGCGAAGAGAACACTGCGGGCGATCGGCACGTGAAAATCCTTTCTTCCTGGCGCCAATCGTGGTGACCCAGAGCTCATAGAGTACTTCCTACCACGCTGAAGTGACGGTTTTTTTGCCACCCCTCACCGACTCGGCGCAAAGCCCGAGCCACCGGGATGCCAGCGAACACGCTGTTGATGAGCGAGACACGACCAGACGACTGTGCTCATTTTAGACCTCCCCCACACACAGTTATCGCTTTTTCGCAATAGAGGGGCTATATTGTTGTTTCACGATAAATGGAGCGAACCCGTGACTCTTCCCCCCGCACGCCTCAACGCACCCGCCGACTTCGGCATCGCACTCCAGCAAGCCCGAATGTCTCGGGCAATGACCCAGCAGGAACTCGCCGACCTCGTCGGAGTCCCACAAAGCACAGTCAGTCAAATGGAGAACGGCCAGACGACCCTCTACCTGCGCCGACTCCTCCACCTCGCGCAGGCCACAGGCCTGCACTTCCAGGCAACCTGGGACGACCACGCTAAAACAGTTGACGCCTTCTCGCGATAGTGAGACCCACCACAGCCGCCAAGACAATGACCCCGGCGAGAC
>NZ_JAVLBO010000013.1:0-42991 GCF_031581085.1 Pontimonas sp. | reverse complement strand
CAGTTCCCGCTCCCATTCAGCCAACGGCTCGACCGCCGAGACGTTGCCTTCCTGTTCGGGCTTCTGGTGGCGCTCGATGAGGCCCTCTGCGACGGCGTCGGCAATCACTTTGGTCAACAGCGCGACCGAGCGAATGGCGTCGTCGTTTCCGGGAATCGGGTAGGCGAAGTCATCGGGGTCAGCATTGGTGTCGAGAATGCCGATAACCGGAATTCCTAGCTTGCGGGCTTCGTCGATTGCCAAGTGCTCACGAATCGGGTCGACAACCCACATCGCGCTGGGGGTTTTCTGGAGGTTTCGAATACCACCCAGTGATTTGTGGAGTTTGGTCAACTCGCGCTTTTTCATCAGGAGTTCTTTTTTCGTGAAGCCCTGGGTGGTGTCGTCGTAGTTGACCTCTTCGAGTTCTTTCATACGACCCAAACGCTTTGACACGGTCTGGAAGTTGGTGAGCAGACCACCCAACCAGCGCTCGTTCACAAACGGCTGACCGACGCGAGTCGCCTGCTCAGAAATGGCTTCCTGGGCCTGCTTCTTCGTTCCCACAAACAACACCGTGCCACCGTGGGCGACCGTGTCTTTGACAAAGTCGTAGGCCTTGTCGATGTAGTTCAACGACTGTTGCAGGTCGATGACGTGAATACCGCTGCGCTCGGTGAGGATAAATCGCTTTACTTTGGGATTCCAGCGCCTCGTCTGGTGACCAAAGTGGACGCCGCTGTCGAGCAGCTGGCGGATAGTAATGACGGCCATGGCCGTACTCCTTCATGTTCTCGGTTTCTGCGTGCTCCGGCGGAACACACCCTGGTGCCGGAGCCCGACCTTCCCCCGACAACACGAAGTGGCCGAGGACCGAGGGTCAGATCTTCTGATCGACACGCGAAGTCAGCCGACGAATCGGCTGCTGAGTCGATCATAGCGCGTTTTACGCGTCTCACACCAGCGACCTTCGGCCCCCATGCCCGCCGTGGCCCACCGGTGGGACAGCACGGAGCACTCTCCACACCCCTCGTCGCCGGGGTGTATTCCCCACCGGGGGCCCCTGGCGGGTGTGAGCCAGCGTGGGTGACGCAAAATGCGAGCATGATTGCCCACGCCCTCACCGCACTGCTGCTCGCCTCGTTCATCAGCCCCCCTCCCGCAGAGTGGCAGTGGCCGGTTAGCCACGAACCCGCGGTCGTGAGGGACTTCGAAGCCCCGGAGAGTCAGTGGGGGCCAGGCCACCGGGGGCTCGACCTGCGCGCCCCGGCAGGCACAGCGGTTATCGCTCCCGTCTCGGGTTCAGTCCACTTCTCCGGTGACGTGGTCGACCGTGGGGTGGTGACCATCCGCACCTCGACGGGGCAGCTGGTCAGCATGGTTCCGGTGGTAATGGATGTGGAGGTGGGCTCTCGGGTGCGCGCCGGCCACCATATCGGCCGGGTCGCAGCCGGTCACTGCCCGGGAGGGTGCCTCCACGTGGGATTGCGCGTGGAGGGTGCCTATCGCTCTCCGGCCCGGGAGCTGGGAATACTGCGCCGGGCGCGGCTTCTACCGTTTCCACACAGCGCATCGGCGACACCGGAGCACCACTCACCCCGGGTGTGATCAGAAGGTACCCATGGCCGCTATGCCCGGGGGTGGGCTTGGTCAAAAGCGCTGCGCAGCCGCTCGATGGACACGTGTGTGTACAACTCGGTGGTGGCCAAGGATTGGTGCCCCAAATATTCTTGAACGCTGCGCAGGTCCGCACCGTGATCGAGCAGGTGGGTCGCTGCGGAATGGCGCAGAGTGTGTGGACCACTCGGGCCGTTTCCCGGATACGGCTCGAGAAGCGCCGCGATGAGTTGGTACACCGTACGCGGGCCCAGGGGCCCACCGCGTGAGTTGAGAAAGACCCTCTTCGAGGTTTTTTGTGCCAACAGTGCACCTCGGCCCCGCTCGAGGTAGTCGGTTAACGCCCTGTGGGCGGGGCCGCCCATCGGGACGACTCGTTCACGATTTCCCTTACCGACCACCCGGAGGGTGCGCTCGGAGAAATCCACGGCGTCCATTTCCACACCGCATAACTCCCCCACCCGAAGCGCCGAGGAATACAGCAGTTCCACAATGGCCCGGTCGCGAAGTCCCACCGGGTCACCGGTTGACGCGCGGTGTTCCAACACCTGGAAAATCTCGCCCAGCTGGTGTTCGCTCAGCACCCGAGGCAGCCGTTTGGGCGCAGTGGGCTGGTGAATGCTGGCCGCGACATCAGCCCCCAGAAGGCCTTCTCGGTGCGCCCAGCGACTCCAGCCTCTCAGGCTGGAGACTCTTCTGCGCAGTGTCCTCGGCGCAAGACCCCCAGTCGCCTGCTCCCACAACCACGATCGACACAGTTCAGAGTCGACCTGGGTCAATGCCAGCGCGTCGTGCCTTTTCGCGTAATCACGAAATGACTCGAGGTCTTGCTGGTAGCCGCGCAGTGAATGCTCGGAGAGCTCGCCGCTGCCCGCTCTCGCTTCGAGGTAGGCGCGAATCGCCGCAGTCAGGCTCATACCCTCTAGTGTTTCGAGCCTGGGGGCGGGACCCGGGCGACACACCGGAGCGAATGACACCCGAGAGTGGTGGCTAGGAGCCCGATTGGGCGGCCTGTTCGCCCTGGTTGAACTCCGAGAGTTTATCCGAGAAGACGGCTCGACGCCGCTCGGGGCTCCACTCGCGAAACTCGTCCAGGCGCGCTTTGGCTTGGGCGAACACCACCGGCAGGTCTCCGGCGACGAGGGAGGAAAAGACCAGTTGCTCGGGATAGACCGACACGAGAGACGCACTGTGACCGGCGTCTACACCGCTCAAGAGTGTGTCGGCGGGGCCAACCATGTCGATGTTGTAACACATCGCCGCGGCGACTGATACGGGGATCCCCTGGTAGGCGGCGAAGGTGGAGTAGTGCAGGTGGCCGGCGAGAATACCGCGCACATCGCTGCCGGCAATGCTCTGCCACAGACTGGCCTGGTCGTCTAGTTCGATCACACCCATCATGTCGATTGGCGTGGGAATGGGGGGATGGTGCATGGCCAGGAGCGTCCCCTGGGCCGCGGGGGTTGCCAGGATGTCCTTGAGCCAGTCGTGCTGGGCAGTGCTCAATTCGCCGTGGTGAAATCCGGGTACCGACGTGTCGAGGGCAATAATTCGCAGCCCGTCGATGTCATACACCCGGTCGAGCGCTTCTGTCGTACTGTCCTCATCGAGCAGGGTGGTGGCGAAGGGTTGGCGCTCATCGTGGTTTCCCATCACCCAAATCACCTTCGCGCCCAGCGCGTCGGCAAAGGGTTGAACGCCATCTCGCAGGTCGCGATAGGCCTCCACTTCGCCGATGTCTGCCAGGTCACCGGTGAAAACCAGCGCCGCCGGTCGCTCTCCACTGGCGACCACCCGCTCGAGCAGGGCTGTAAGCCGCGCCGCGGTGTCAATTGACCCCCAGAGCAGGCGGTCGTGACCCAGAAGATGGGTGTCACTGATGTGGAGCACAGACAGGCCGGGGTCTGGATGCTGACTGAGGGGGCTCTTCACGGCGTTACCTTAATCTTTCTCACGAATGAGAGCCGGCCAATGTATTGCTTCCCCTGCCCACTGCTCGAGGACCCGCTCAGCGCCGCGATTATCCACTGGAAAAACACGTTGCCCTCTATTCTGCACACCCAGTCGAGAAGAACCTGAGTCTGCTTCGTGTTGTTCGTAGACTACGGCCATTACCGCCCGGTCGAGGTGCGCCGCGTGGGCTGCGGTGCTGATCGCCCCGGAGCGAATCGGCGCCTCGACCACGATGGTGAGGCTCGCGAGTGCCGCAATCAACCGATTTCTCGCGAGAAAACCGGAAGCGCCATGGCTCACACCGGGGAGAACTTCCGACACCACTGCACCGCACTGGGCAATGTCGTCAAAGAGACCACGGTGCTCGACCGGATAGGGCCGATCGGGCGACTGAGCGAGAACAGCGACCGTCGCCACCCCCGACTCCAGCGACACCAGGTGGCCCACGGCGTCGATCCCTTTGGCCCCGCCGGAGACGATGGTGCGCCCGGCAGTGATTTGATGCCAGGCAATCTCGCGGGCGGCGCTGAGCGCCACCAGGCTGGGTGTCCTCGTGCCCACGATCGCCACCTGTCGACCCACCCGGTGAAGCGCCGAAGCGACCCCCCTCACACACAGCAGCAGAGGCGCCCTCGCCCCTAAATCGCCAAGACCCGGCGGCCATTGGCGATCGGCGGGGGTGAGAACCTGGAGGCTGGAGCGGGCGATCGCGTCGTGTGCACGCTGGAGTGTCGCTTCTGTGGGGAGCACCAAAGTGCGCTGCTGCAGCGCTCTCACCTGCCCGGCCAGTCGACCAGAGAGCCCCCTGCGTGCGGGGCTGCGCACAAGCTGTTGGACCCGCACCGCACCGAGGGTGGCCACCAGCCCACCCACCAGCGGATCTCCGGGGGGAACACACAGCGAGAGCCAGAGTCGTGCTTGGAAGTCTCGCTCGCGCCACTGATCCCCACCCCCATCCGACAGTGCGGTCTCGGGCGCGGGGGGCTCGGGAGCGGAGCCCTGCTGCGGGTAATCACCGAGCGGGAGTGTGGCCATGGCGCCCAGGGTGGACTACCCGGCGGTGCGCTCGATCAGTAGTTGACCACCGCGTGGAGTACACAGTGGTCGCGCGGGCGTGTGGACTATTCGTCTAAGGCGAGGTCGGTGGGCAACTTCAGCTCTTTATTTCCGAGCTCTTCGACGTTGACGTCCTTAAAGGTCAAGACCTTCACCGATTTCACAAAACGATCCGCGCGGTAGATATCCCACACCCACACGTCGTTGAGCACCAATTCGAAGAAGAAATCTCCACCGCGCTCTTGGACGCTCTGGGTCACATCGTTGGCGAGGTAAAAGCGCCGCTCGGTTTCGACCACGAATTGAAACTGATTGACCACGTCTCGATACTCGCGGTAGAGCGCGAGTTCCGCTTCCCGATCAAAGTCGTCAAATTCTTCATCCATCGGCGCTTCAGTCTAGTCCCGATGAGCTCTGGTCTTTCAGGGATGAAATCCAGGTCACTCGGTGCAGCGGGCACGGTCCCAGCCGCACAATCGCCTCGCGGTGGGCAGCGGAGCCATAACCCTTATGTCCGGCAAAGCCATACCCCGGATACTGCTCATCCGCCTCGATCATCACCTGATCGCGGGAGACTTTCGCGATCACTGAGGCAGCCGAGACGGCCGCTGCACTCAGATCAGCCTTAGCGAGAGTGACCACTGCCAGGCCCGGAGGGAGGTGTGCAGACAACCAGTCCTGGTTGCCATCGAGTAGGACCACGGTCGCCGCCGGCTCACCCACGCTGCGCCACGCCTGGACGACGGCGTCGGCCCCCGCACCACCCAGGGCCGCCATGATGCCCCCGGAATCAATCACTGAGGCTTCCCTTCTGCCAGACCCTGAGGCCAGCAGCCACTGTGTCGCGCGCTGGGCGATATCGACACGGCGGCGCTCCGGGATCAGTTTCGAATCTCTGAGCCCCTCCGGGATGGGCCCGCAACCGGGATTCCACACCCCCGCGCTCACCCACACGGGTCCCGCGATGGCGCCGCGACCCACCTCGTCGACACCGATCACATACTGGGCCCCTCGCTCCACGAGGGAGTGTTCGACCTCGAGGTGTGGAGTGCTCATCCGCGGATGGGGTTGTCGGGTATGCCCTGGAACGCGGAGGGGAAATTACCCAACCAGGCCCAGTTCTCCGCCGGCCAACTCACCACAATCGCTCGACCCACCACGTGATCGACCGGCACAAAACCCCCACCCGGTTTCGACAGGTTGGCCCTCGAATCCGCAGAGTTGTAGCGGTTATCGCCCATCACCCAGAGGGCGTCATCCGGGACCACGACCGAAAAACTCGAGCCGCTGACATCCTCGACACCGTCGGGCAGTGAGAGGTAGGGCTCCTCCAGGGGGACGCCGTTGACACTGAGCGCGCCCAGCGCGTCACAACAGACCACGGTGTCACCGGGGAGACCAATGACGCGCTTAATCAAATGTTCGTCGCCGGATTCATCCGGCAGTCCCAATCGAGGGCCAATCCAGTTAAACAGCGTCGTCAACGGGTCATCTTCGGTGGCCAAGCCGCTGGGTAACCAACCGCCCGGGTCCACAAAAACCACGACGTCGCCGTGGTTCACCTCGAAGACACCCGGGGTGAGCTGACTGACAATGACCCGATCGTCGACCTGGAGGGTCTCCTCCATTGAGGAAGTCGGGATGGAAAACGAGCGGATGAGAAAGGTTTTGATCAGAAACGACACCACCAGTGCGGCGAGCACGATGATGAGCAGGTCCCGAACAATGATGAACAGGTAGCGCCCGAGGCGTGAGAGCAGGCCCCGTGGTGCTTTTTGTGCCACTGTCACACCCCCCGGAGCCTCAGAAAGGACCCTGTTGGGGTCGCGGTTACTCTCGCGTTAAGACTCGCGCTTTTCGCGGATGCGCGCCTTTTTGCCGCGCAGGCTGCGGACGTAGTAAAGCTTTGCCCGACGCACTTCACCGCGCGAGAGGATCTCAATACCGTCGATGATCGGCGAATGCAGCGGGAATGTCCGCTCCACACCGACCTGGAAGCTCACCTTGCGCACCGTGACGGTCTCGGTGAGGCCGTGGCCGGAGCGACTGATGACGAGACCCTGGAATGCCTGGACCCGCGAGCGGTTCCCTTCCACAATGTTCACATCGACTCGGACGGTGTCTCCGGGACGAATGTCCGGAATGTCGGATTTGAGGGATTGCGCGTCGACCGCGTCTAGGGTTTGCATGCTTGTTCTCTCTCCAGGCACCACGGGTTGCCAGCGTAAGGGGGAAAGTGATTCTTTCCCGCGTCAAATGCGGACCTCTGGCGCTCTCCCCCGTGGCAGAAACCAGATGTTCCGACACCACAGTGTGCCACACCTGATACTCTTCGTCGAATCACGGGTCAATGCCCATTGAGGCGAAAGAAAGGTGGTGTGAGGTGAGCATCGAGGTCGACACGGGAATGTCACTGCGCAACGTTCCCGTTCAAAAACGCAGCGCCGACCGGATGGAGGCACTGCTGGATGCCGCCGCGAAACTTATCGATGAGGGCGGAATTGACGCCGTCACCACCACCGCCGTCGCCTACCGCAGCGGGTCCTCAGTGGGAGTGCTCTACCGCTACTTTCCCAATGTCGATGCCCTGCTGCGCCAACTGGCGACCAGAAACCTCCACCTCTACCTCGATGCGGTACGCGAGGGCAGTGACCTCACACCCGATGAGCCGTGGTCGTCGTGGGATCTCACCCTGGACGCTTTTGTCCGCCTGTGTCGGACCGAGCCCAGTTTCTTGCACCTGCGCTTCGGCGAAATCATTACCCACCGCTTCTTGAGTGACGAAGAATCCAACAACTCCCTCATCGCGAAAGCACTCGCCTCTCTCGTCGCCGAAGCGCACTCCATTTCCGTGACCAAGGACATGATTTTCCACATCGAAATCGCCGTGGCCATGGGCCAGGCCCTCATGACCGAAGCCTTCCGGCGCGACCCAGACGGTGACACCACAGTCATCGAAGAAGCGCGCCGTGTGATCGGCGATTACCTTCGCACCAACGTTCCGATTAAATAATTGGCGCGGATTAGCAGGCATCGCCTGGCCGACATCGAGGCCATGCGCCCATCGGGGACCTTTGTCGCCGACGTCCTCCAGGAACTGCTCGACGCCGCCACACCGGGGGTCAACCTGCTCGAACTCGATGCGCTCGCCCACGAGCGCATCGACTCAGCCGGAGCCACCAGCTGTTACATCGACTACCACCCCTCGTTTGGTGCCCGGCCGTTTGGAAAGGTTCTCTGCACGTCCGTGAATGATGCCGCCCTGCACGGACTACCCCGGGATTACACCCTGCGAGAGGGCGACCTGCTCTCGGTCGATTTCGCCGTGGAGCTCGGCGGGTGGGTCGCCGATTCCGCCAGAAGTACCGTCGTCGGCCACGGACAACCAGAAGATCACACCCTCATCGCCGCCACCGAAGAAGCCCTCCTGGCCGGAATAGACCAGGCCAGGCCTGGAGCGCGCCTGGGTGACATTCAGGCCGCAATCGGGAGAGTGGCGAGCGAGTACGGTTACTCCGTCAACACGGACTTTGGTGGCCACGGTGTGGGCCGAACAATGCACGAAGAGCCCTCCATCCCCAACGACGGTGAGCCGGGCAGTGGCCCGCTACTCAAACCGGGAATGGTGTTTGCCATCGAGCCGTGGTTCATGCACAGCACCGACGAACTCGTCGTGGACCCTGATGGTTGGACCCTTCGAAGCGCCGATGGTTCCCGCGCCGCCCACAGTGAACACACCGTGGCGATTACCCCAGCAGGTCCTCTCGTTCTCACCGAGCATCCCGCGCGCAGAGAGGTGTCCCCGCCGCACGGGTCGCTAGGCGTCGGGGAGTAAATCCGGGCGATTGTGTGTTGTTCGCTCCTGAGACTGCTCCGCCCGCCAGCGCTCAATCTGTTCGTGGTGGCCACTGAGTAATACCTCTGGAACATCCATGCCCCGCCAGCTGGGCGGTTTGGTGTAGCTGGGGTATTCCACTCCCGGCAACTGGTGGCTTTCTTCGACCAGGGAATCAGGATTTCCCAACACTCCAGGAATCAGTCGGACCGTCGCTTCCGTCATGGCCAGGGTGGCCACTTCACCGCCGGCCAACACATAGTCGCCGATGCTGAGCTCACGCACCTCGATGCGGGAGCGGTAGTACTCGACCACTCTCTGGTCGATCCCCTCGTAGCGACCACAGGCAAAGACAAGATGGGGCACCTGGGCAAGTTGCGCCGCCACCGGTTGACCAAAGAGGCCCCCGGCGGGGGTGGGAACGATGAGCGTCGACTGCTCGGTGAGGACCGAATCAATCGCTGCCCCCCAGGGCTCCGGGCTCATCACCATTCCGGCGCCACCCCCGTAGGGGGTGTCATCCACGCTGCGATGGCGGTCGTGAGTAAAGTCCCGCAGGTCGTGAATACCGATGCTGATCAGCCCCGACTCTTGGGCTTTACCCATCAGCGAGAGCTGGAGTGGCGAAAAGTAGTCGGGAAAAATGGTGATGATGTCAATGCGCACGGGCCTCACCCCCGCCCGTCGAATCGTCCTCGTCGCCACTCGCGTCAATACTCTCGCCGTCAAAGATTCCCCCCGGTGGGGTCACCGAAATAAAGCCCTCATCGGTGTTGACCTCGGGAACAAAGGCTCGGACAAAGGGCAACAGGATTTCTTCTTGCACTTCCGGTCCCCCCACCACGAGCAAGTCTTGGGCTGGAAGGTGATCGACGCGCACAATGTCGCCCACACGGGCCCCATCGCGTCGTACTTCCAGGCCGACAAGCTGGTGGTCAAACCAGGCATCGGATTCGGTGGAGGGGGCATCGTGGTCCTGTTCGACCCACAAAATCGCCCGAACCAGAGTCTCGGCGACAGTGCGGTCGTCCACTCCGTCAAAAAACACCACCGGCTGGGCGTTGTAGAAGCGCAGCTGCGAGACCGTCAGTTTCTGACCAAACCACGCTGAGTCGGTCGGAACCTGCACGCTGACTTCTGCGCCGGGGCGAAAGCGCCCTTCCGGGTCGTCGGTGTACAGCTCCAGCTTCAGCCCGCCTTTGAGGCCGTGAGCTTTGAGTAGACGTGCGACCCGCAACTCCACGCGCTGGGGCTTTGGAGCCGGAAGGCCACCCTTCCGACTAGACATCAGGAGTCCTGATCGACCACGTCCACACGAACCCGGCCACCCTTAGCAAGCGCCCCAATGACCGCGCGGAGTGCTTTTGCGGTTCGGCCGGCGCGACCGATTACTCGACCGAGGTCGTCCGGGTGGACCCGGATTTCCAGGACATCACCGCGAGGTCCTTCGACCGGCGTGACCGACACCTCGTCGGGGTGTTCCACAATTTCCTTGACGAGGTGGGTCAACGCACGGTCTAACATGCTCTACTCAGCCTTCTCGGCTTTAGCTTTGGCGTCGTCACCCTCTGTGGCCGCAGCCTCTTCGGCAGGTGCCTCTTCGGAGGGAGCTTCAGTGGACGCTTCCTCAGCAGGGGTTTCCTCAGCAGGGGTCTCTTCGGCAGGTGCCGCGGGAGCCTCTTCAGCGGGCGCCGCGTCAGCCGGAACGGCCGCCTCCGGCGCGACCTCAGGAGTCGCTTCAGCGGGCGCATCGGCTACTGCCTCAGCGGGAGCCTCAGCCGATGCTTCTGCCTTCGCGGGCTCCGCTTTGGCTTTGGGCTTCAAGACGGGCTTTTTCTTCGTGTCCGGGTTGAACTCGGGCTTGGGCTCTCGAGTCTGGACGGTGTTCTTGGCGTCCTTTTCACCCTTAAAGGTGCCCCAGTCGCCGGTGAGCTTCAAAATAGCCAAGACCTGCGGGGTGGGCTGTGCGCCGACACTCAACCAGTACTGGGCTCGCTCTGAGGTGACCTCGATCAGCGAAGGGTTCTCGGTCGGGTGGTATTTCCCGATTTCTTCAATGACTCGGCCGTCGCGCTTCTTGCGCGAATCGGCCACAACAATGCGGTAATACGGCGCGTGGATTTTTCCCAGGCGCTTCAGTCGAATCTTGACAGCCACGTTTCTCCAGTCGTGATGGGTATTGGTGCCAGGCTCGCAACACCAGGTGGGGTCTGATTGCGAGAAAGCGGTGGTCGGGCACTACCGCCAGATAGAGGGTCGGACGGTGGTGTTACCAGCGTCCTATTCTGTCAGATTCGCCGGCACCGCGTGACCGCGGGCCTCAACACTAGCTGGGCAGGCCGAAACTGGAGCCCGGCGCTTCGGGGGGTTTGCCGCCTTGGAGCTGCTGAGCCCGGGTCGCCGGGTTGCCGGAGCGGGCTTTGGGTTTCTTGGTTTTGCCTTTACGTTTCGATTTTCCCGAGCCTGCACCCGCCCCCACCGGACCCATTCCCGGCATTTGCGGAACACCGCCTTTGGCGACGGTCTTCATCATTTTCTGGGCCTGTTCGAACCGCGCCATCAACTGGTTCACCTCGGTCACGCTCACCCCGGAGCCCATGGCGATGCGTTTACGGCGGGACGCGTTTAAGAGCTTGGGGCTTCGTCGCTCGATGGGGGTCATCGACCGAATGATTGCTTCATTGCGGGCAATATCGCTCTCGTCGACACTGTCCAACTGATCTTTCATGCCCCGGGCACCCGGCAACATGCCCATCATCGACTGCAGGGAGCCCATCTTCTTGACCTGTTGAAGCTGGTCCAGAAAGTCATCCAGGGTGAAGGTGTCGGTGAGGAACTTTTGTTCCATTTCCGCCCTGGATTCCTCATCGAAGGCTTTTTGAGCCTGTTCGATGAGGGTCATCACGTCACCCAGGTCGAGGATGCGCTTGGCCATCCGGTCGGGGTGGAAGACTTCGAAGTCGTCGAGTTTTTCCCCGGTAGAGGCAAAAAGAATGTCGCGCTCGGTGATGCCCTTCACGCTGAGGGCCGCACCACCTTTTTGATCACCGTCGAGTTTGGTCAGCACCACACCGGTGAAATCGACACCGTCACCAAATGCCCTGGCCGTGTGCACGGCGTCTTGACCGATCATGGCGTCTAAGACAAAGAGGACCTCATCGGGTGTGACCGCGTCGCGAATTGCCCTGGCCTGCGCCATCATGTCCTCGTCGACACCGGTTCGACCCGCCGTGTCGACAATGACGACGTCGTGGAGTTTGTCGGTGGCGAAACGAAGGGAATCTTTCGCCACCTTTACCGGGTCGCCGACCCCACTGCCGGGCTCGGGGGCGAACACGGGAACCTCGACCTGGCCACCCACTATTTGCAGCTGGTCGACCGCACCGGGGCGTTGCAGGTCACAGGCGACCAAGACCGGGGTGTGACCTTCGGATTTCAGGTATTTGGCGAGTTTTCCCGCCAAAGTCGTTTTACCGGCACCCTGCAAACCCGCCAACATGATCACCGTGGGGGGTGTTTTTGAGAAAGTCAGCCCCCGGCCGGTCCCCCCGAGGATGGCTTCCAACTCCTCCATCACAATGCTGACGACCTGTTGGGCGGGGTTTAGCGCCTTATTGACGTCATCACCGAGGGCGCGCTCGCGCACCGCCTGGGTGAACGATTTCACGACCTCGAGGGCGACGTCGGAATCGAGCAAAGCGCGACGTATTTCGCGGACCGTTTTGTCGATATCGCTCGAGGACAACCGACCTTTTGAGCGCAGCGAACGGAAGGTCTCGGTCAGCCGATCGGAGAGGGAACCAAATGCCATGGTGGCTAAAGCCTAGCCGAGTCGTATTCTGGGAAAATGCGATATTCCTTTGACGACCACACCCCCCAGGTCGACGACTCGGCCTATGTCGCCGCGAGCGCGGACCTCATCGGACGGGTCACCATCGGTGCCGACGCGTGCGTGCTCTTCCACGCTGTACTGCGCGGGGACACCGAAAACATCACCCTCGGGCGGGGATCGAACATTCAAGACGGCGTCGCCGTCCACGCCGACCCCGGCTACCCGGTCACTGTCGGTGACGGCGTCAGCGTGGGCCACAACGCCACCCTGCACGGCTGCACCATCGAAGACGATTGCCTGATCGGTATGGGCGCCACAGTGCTAAACGGTGCCGTCATTGGCACCGGTTCACTGGTGGCGGCAGGAGCAGTGGTCTTAGAAGGTCACGTCATTCCCCCTGGCAGCCTCGTGGCGGGCCTACCCGCCAAGGTCCGCCGCGAATTGAGCAGCGAAGAAACTGAGGCCATTCGCACTAACGCCGCTCATTACCAAGCCTTGCGCGCTGCCTACGCACGCCAGCACCCCACCGAGGGTTAGTCGATGAGCGCGGTGGCGAAGGCTTTGGCCGAGAAGCCCCGCAGGTTGTCCAGGCCCTCACCGTCACCGATGAGCTTTACGGGCAATCCGGTGCGCCGTTGCACGGCGAGCACGAAACCCCCTCGGGCCGAGCCGTCCAGTTTTGTCAGCACCAGGCCGGTCACCCCGGCGTGTTCCAAGAACAGCTCCGCCTGGGACAGGCCGTTTTGACCTGTGGTGGCATCCAGCACCAGTAACACTTCGGAAACGGGTTGAAGTTTTTCCACGACACGGCGCACTTTTCCCAACTCATCCATCAGGTCTGATTTGGTGTGCAGGCGACCGGCCGTGTCGATCAGGACCACGTCGATGTGTTCTTCTTGGGCGCGCAAGACCGCCTGGTACGCCACAGAGGCGGGGTCTTGACCGTCTTTTTCGGGGGTCACAATCGTCGCATCGGCCCTGGTGGCCCAGTGGCCCAGCTGATCGACAGCGGCCGCGCGAAAGGTATCGGCCGCGCCGATCAGCACGCTGCGGCCGGCGCTTCGCAAATAGTGGGCGAACTTGCCGATGGTCGTGGTTTTACCCACACCGTTTACTCCCACAATGAGCACCACCGCGGGACGCTCCGTCAGGGTCAGGGTCGGGTCGTATTCGGCCAAGTGGGCTTCCACGCGCTCCGCCAACAACGCTTTCACGTCACTCGGGCGAGAAAGCCCAATGCGTTCGGCTTCGCTGCGCACTTCGCCGATCAGTGTCTCGGTGTCGTCCACACCGGCATCGGCCATCAGCAGGGCGTCTTCGAGCTCTTCCCACGTCGACTCATCGAGGGTGTCTTTCTGCCACAACCCGCGAAGGGCGCGGCCCAGTGACCACGACGCCACCGGCGCTATTCGCCCTCTTCTGGCGCGAGCGGCACAACGGGTGTGTCCGTCGACGAGCTCACCGGAGTCTCAGAACCGGCAATGATCGCCTGGGTGAAGATGGAGGCGCTGATCACCGCTGCTGCGGCAATGAGTGTCCAGCCAAAGGCCTGCTTGCGTCCCACACGCCACACACTACCGTGGCCGGGGCGTGACCGGTGAGCCACATGTGGGTGAAGGCTTAGGAAGCACTGAGTGCTTCGTCTCGCACCCGCTGACCCACGACGGCACTCACCCCGTCATCTCGCATCGACACCCCATAGAGGGCGTCGGCGATTTCCATGGTGCGCTTCTGGTGGGTGATGATGATCAACTGCGAATCTTGTCGCAGGGTGCCCATCACGTCGAGCAGACGCCCCAGGTTCGCATCGTCGAGCGCCGCCTCGATTTCATCGAGGATGTAGAAGGGGCTTGGTCGGGCGATAAAAATGGCGATCAGCAGGGCCACAGCAGCCAGCGAGCGCTCCCCGCCAGACAGCAGCGACAACTTCTCGATGTTTTTGCCTCGAGGACGAACCGACACGTCGACACCGGTGGTGAGCGGAGCGTCGGGGTCGGTAAGGCTCAATGCCCCCTGACCGCCGGGAAACAGCACCGGGAAGACGTCGTCAAAAGCCTTTTGCGTGTCGGCAAAAGCCGCCATGAACACATCGCGCATCGTGTCGTCGATGTCGTCGACAATCGCCAACAGGTCGCGCTTCGACGCGCTCACATCCTCCAGCTGTTCCACCAAATACTGGTGGCGCTTCTCCAGGGCATCAAATTCTTCCAGCGCCAGCGGGTTAACCCGCCCGAGCGCATCCAACTGCTTCTGAGCTTTCGCCAGGCGCTGCTGCTGTTCGGCTCGGTCGAAGGGCGTTGTCGAGCGGGCCTGCTGATGCTCACCATCGCTCCCTTCCCCATCACCCACTTCCCGCTCGCGGGCGTCGTTCTCGCCAGCCTCCGGCGACGAGGCATCAGCATCTTCTGGGTCGTCTAACGGGATGGGCTGATCGGGGCCGTATTCGCCCATCAACACGTCGAGGCTCAGGCCCAGCTCATCGCTCGCTTTGTGAGTCAATTGTCCAAGCTGCAGGTTTCGCTCATAGATGTGCATTTCCACCGAGTGGACGCTGTCGGTCAGTGCGGTGAGGCGCTCGCGTAATTGCGCCTCTCGCGCGCGAAGGGCAGCTGCTTTTTCATCGCTGGATGCTCTGGCTGCTTCTCGCTCGGCCACCGTGCGAGACGATTCCTCCACACTGGCCCGCGCGACGCGCACCAGAGCGGGAGTGATTGCGGCGACACTGGTCGAGCGACGCTGGAGCTCACGCCGGGCGACCGCGCGCTGCTGCTCCCGTGCACGCTGTTCGTGCCAGGCCCGCTGTCGCTCCTCGAGGGCGCTCACGTGAGATTCTTGATAGCCGACCTGGGACCGGGCGGCTTCCACGGCGACCCGGGCGTCCACTTCGCCCGCGCGGGCCCCCTCGAGCGCCTCGACCAACGCCTCGCGGGCGGACTCATCGAGTGTCACCACCGGTTCCGGTTCATCACCCTCGTCGTGACCGGCGTGTTCTAGTGCCTCCGCGGCGCGCGACCGCGCCGCCTCCGACTGGTCGACTCGGTCTTGAGCCCGCTCTCGCTCAGCGCGGGCCGAATCGAGCGTGGCGGCCAAACGAGACAGCGCTTCGCTTCGTTGAGCCCTGCTCGCTTCGGATTCTCGAACCTCGGCGAGCGCGCGTTTCGCCTCAGCCGCCGCCTCCTGTGCGTCCTGTTGGGCCTGCTCCAGTCGACTGGCCGCCCGCTCTACTTCGGTCGAGACGCTCTGGAGCTCCTGATTCGCTTGGTCGCGCTCTGCGGTCAATTCCACGGCGCTTTGCTGCGCGCCGCTTCCTGCTTGAACACGCGTTCCCGAAAACAGGTCGCCTTCTTTCGTGACGATCACCACATCGGCCGGGAGCTCCGGGTGGCCCACCCAGTGCGTGGTGACTTCCTCGAGGTCTTCGGCGATAAATACCCGGTGGAGGACCCGCATGAGACCTGCGGGACCGCTCGCCACCTCGGTGGCTGCCACCAAGCCTTCCAACGCGAAATCCTCCGCGTGGGCGGGTAGTTCATCGACCACCAGCGACAGTCTCGCATCGTCACGGCCGCTGACCCCGCGGGTGAGATCGAGAGCACCCTGCCGGGTGGAGACGACCAGGGCATCGGCGAGTGCCCCCAGGGCGCGGGCGATGGCTTTTTCAAAACCCGGGTTGATGCTGATGAGTTCTGCGACTCGACCACGAACACCCTCTGGCTGTTCACCCGCGCCCCCCTGACCACTCTCGAGGGCCAAGCTCAGAGTCTGAACGGTGGCCGCGAGGGCATCTTTTTCTCGCTCCAGTCGATGCAGTTCGCGCCGCAGAGTATCCCGGTGCTCTTCGGCTTCGCCCTCGCGCTGCCAGGCGTCCTGCAGTGCACCCTCGGCGCTGTCTGTCGACGATTCACCCGAATCGTCGGTGTCGACCTGAGCCTCGTGCCACTGGCGCTCCAACTCGGCGATGCGCTCATCGGCTCGCACCACTGCCTCTTTCGCGACGGCGAGATCGGCGGTGGCGTTGTCGAGACGCGAGTGGGCGACCGCGAGGGCTTCCTGTCGCTCCTGGTGTTTTCGCAACCAGGCCTCTCTGGCCGCGCGGGATTCCTGCAACTGAGTGTCATACGAGTCCAGGGCGGCTCGGGCACTGGCAGTGAGCGCAGCCTTATCACCCAGTTCCACTTCCCGGGCGGCGAGAGCTTCGCGCGCGGCTTCGACGTGAGCCACCGCCTCCGCGCGTTCCTCGTCGCTCACGCCGGGGCCAATGTCGCTGGCCTCCGATTGTTCAGCGAGGAGGCTCACCCGCTCCCCGGCGAGAGCGTGCAGGGAGTCGATGCGCTCAGCGACCTGTCGAAGCGAACTGTCCACTGTTCTGGCTTCGGCCACGCCTGTGCTGGCGCGGGTCGCCTCGAGGGCTTTAGTGTCGTCAACGACCCGGTCGAGTTCGGTCTGAACCAGGGCGCGCTCGCTCGCACTCGCGCCCTCACTGGCCTGATAGTCGGCGAGTTCCCGCTGCAGCGTGGCGACCTCGTCGGCCAGCAGGCGCGCTTTCGCATCCCGCACCGCCGATTGGATGTTCTGGGCCTGCCTCGCCACGTCTGCTTGCCGACCCAGGGGTTTTAGCTGCCGCCGGATTTCGTTGACGAGGTCTTGGAGGCGGGTGAGGTTTGCGTCCATCGCCTCCAATTTGCGGACCGTTTTTTCTTTCCGCCGGCGGTGTTTGGTGATTCCGGCGGCTTCTTCGATGAAGCGCCGGCGGTCATCGGCGGAGGCGTAGAGGACACGGTCGAGCTGGCCTTGGCCCACGATGACGTGCATTTCTCGGCCGAGCCCCGTGTCGGACAGGAGCTCCTGAACGTCTAAGAGCCTGGCCGATTCCCGGTTGATGGCGTATTCGCTGGCACCGTTTCGAAACAGGGTGCGAGAAATGGTGACCTCGGAATAGTCAATCGGCAGCAGACCGTCGGAGTTATCGATGGTGAGGCTCACTTCGGCGCGACCCAGTGGACCCCTGGTTTGGGTGCCCGCGAAAATGACGTCTTCCATGGAGCCACCGCGGAGGCTCTTTGCCCCCTGCTCACCCATTACCCACGCCAAGGCGTCGACCACGTTGGATTTTCCGGAACCGTTGGGCCCCACCACGCAGGTGACGCCGGGCTCGAACTGCAGGGTGGTCGGTTCAGCGAACGACTTAAAGCCCTTGACGGTGAGGGACTTTAGGTGCACCGCCGCTCCTCCGCTGTGGGGATCACCCGGGCGATTACCCGGTAATTCTTCACGCTAACCTACCCGTTTACGCGGCGTCGGCTGGCATCTGGGACACCGAAACGAGGAGCGATTCATAAACGGCTCACGCACGATCGTGCGACCACAGCGGCCACACGACGTGCCGTCTTGGCCGTAAGCCGAGAGCGACTGGGAAAAATACCCGCTTTGGCCGTTGACGTTTACGTACTGCCAATCAAAACTCGTGCCGCCTTCGGCGAGCGCATCGTGAAACACCTGTCGCACATGCCCCAATAGCTCCATTGCTCTCGCGTGGCTCAACCTGGATGCCGGGTAGTCGTAGTGCAGGCGGGCTCGATACAGCGCCTCATCGGCGTAAATGTTTCCCACGCCACTGGTGAGACGCTGATCGAGCAGTACGCGTTTGATGCCAGACGACTTGCCTCGTATCGCGCGAGCAAGAACGGCATCATCCACGGCGGGGTCCAGTAAATCTCTGCCGATGTGCCACACCGAGGCGGGCAGCCGGGAATCTGTCCCGCCACAGCCCGCGGGGACCCCAGGCTGTGGCGGTCGCCTCCGGGCATCCGACGCCTCGACCAGTCGGTCGATCGCGAGCGAACCAAATAGCCGCTGGTCGACAAAACCCCAGGTGATGGCCTCCCCCGCGGGGCCGCGAAGCTCCAGTGCGACGCGCAGGAGCGGACCAAATTGTTCCGGGTGCTCGCCTAAGAGCACCTGACCGGACATCCCCAGATGACACACCAGGGCTTCATCGCCTGCTGGGCTTTCGTCCGCGGGCGCCGAGAGCGGTAACCACAGAAACTTTCCCCGACGCACCGCGCCGCCCAGAACACGGCCGGTGAGGCGGTGGATGAAGTCCTCTGCCGGCCCCTCGTGTCTCTTCAGCGCCCGTGGGTCGAACACCTGGACCCTCTCGACGAGCCAACCGGTGGAGTAGGGCTCTATTCCCCGGCGCACCACCTCGACTTCGGGTAGTTCGGGCATTTAGGCGCCCCGGAGTGCACCCAGAGCATTGCGGGCGGCGTCAATTTCGGCCAACTTCTTACTGCTTCCCACACCCCGACCGACGGGTCCCGGGGAGTGTTGCGGGTGGTCGATAAACACGTCAGCGCTGAAGGTTTTTTGATGGTCGGGGCCGTCTTCGCTCAACACGTAGCGCGGCGGTGCGAGCGCCCGGGAGGCGGCCAATTCCTGCAGCGCGGTTTTGGGATCCGCGCTGTCGTCAAAGGTCCGCGGATCCTTCATCGTCTCGCCCAGTAATCCCACGACGACGTCATCGGCTGCGTGGTGGCCCGCGTCGATAAACACCGCACCGATGACGGCCTCCAGCGCGTCGGCCAGCAGTGAGGGTTTACTTCGGCCGTCGGTGCGCTCCTCACCGCGGCCCAGTAACAAAAAATGTCCGAGCCCGATGTCGGTGGCGACCCTGGCGAGCGCCTGAGTGGAGACCACCGCCGCGCGGCGTTTCGCCAGTTCCCCTTCGGGCAGTTCGGGGTAGTGCTGGTAGAGCAGTGCGGTGACCGACTGGCCGAGCACCGCGTCTCCCAAAAATTCGAGGCGTTCGTTGTCTTCGCCGCCGTTTTCGTAGGCGTAACTGGAGTGGGTGAGCGCGTGGCGCAGGACCTCGTCCGAGACGCTCACGCCCAGTGCCCGGCGCAGAACGTCCCAATCGGGAGGGCTCATCGTCGGCCCACCGTGTCCTTACGCGTCGGAGACGCGGCGACCCTTGTACTCCATGAACAGCGGGGTGCCATTGGAGTCTTCCACGACGTGCGCGCGGTGGGGAAGGCGATACACGGTGCGCCCGTTTTCCACCACTTTGACCAGCGTGGGAATTTGGGTCTTCCACTGCGAGCGCCGTGCGTGGGTGTTGGCGCGAGATTTTCTCCGCTTGGGTACCGCCATGATCTGCCTTCTTTACTCTCTCGAGGTGCCATTCTCGTTGGGTGTGGGGTCGTGTTCCATCAGTTCTCGCAGGGCGTCCCAGCGAGGATCAATTCGCTCCTCGGTGCTCTCCTGCCAGCCCTCTGGACGCTTTTCTCCCGTTTCCGGGTCTAGTCCGGGGCAGTCAGGCGAACACATCGGCTGGAACGGTAGCTGCAGAACTACCTGGTCGCGAACGACAACGCCCAAGTCGATGGTCTCATCGACCACTTCGCTATCGTAGCCTTCCTGGCCGGAATACGCGAATAGTTCGGTGAATTCGGTGTCGATATCGACTCCGATCGGGTCTAAACAGCGCACACACTGCGCCTCGGCGCGAGTGTGAATCTCGCCGGAGGCGAGAATCCCCTCGTGAACACTCTCGAGCTGGCCGGAGGCTTCCAGCTCGGCGCCTTCGGGGACTTGGGCGACGGCTTCACCCCATTTTTCCGGGGTGTTGACCCGAAGGTCGAGCTCGCGCATCGACCCGGGTTTTCCCATCAAATCGTGGACGGGCAGGCGAAATACAGAGTGTTGTGCCACAGGGCGAGAGTCTACCCGGTGCGACCGGAGGGGTTTCCTCCACGCCCACCGGCTCCCGGGTGACCCGCGGTGGGGACGCTAGTCGGGAAGGCCGTTACTGTCGATGAAGTCTTTGACGACCTGTGGCACGTAGGGGGAAATGTCGCCACCCAGGCGGGCGACTTGGCGCACCAGGGAGCTGGAGACGTGGCCGTGGGCCGGGTCGGGCATCAAAAACACCGTTTCGATTTCGGCCAAGTTTCGGTTCACGATCGCCATCGGGGTCTCGTAGGACACATCGGCGGGTGAGCGCACGCCTTTGACCAACACTTTGGCTCCCACTTCGACGCAGTAGTCCACCAGTAATCCCACACTCCAGGAGGTGACCGTGACCCCGGTGATGCCGGCGTGACCGAGTGCTTTTTCGATGAGAGCGACCCGTTGGGCGATCGGCAGAAGGGCTTTTTTGTCGGGGTTGTGCACCACAACGACGTGTAATTGATCAAAAAGGCCCGAAGCACGGCCAATCACGTCGATGTGACCCAGGGTGACAGGGTCAAAGGAACCGGGAACAACGGCGATCGAGGTCACAGATTAAGAGTAGCGAAAGGGTATTAACGCCGTGTTACGCCACTAGCTACGATCCAAATAGTCGGCATCGATTTCTTGTAACCGGTCGGTGAGAGCTTTGCGCAACCCGGGATACTCGGTCACATCGGGGGAGGCCGCCAAAAGAGCTTTCGCATCGGCTCTCGCCGATTCGATCAACTCGCCGTCGACACTGACGCGCACCAGTTTCAACCCGGAGCGACCCCCCGACTGGTTGGCCCCCAACACGTCACCTTCGCGGCGGAGCTCCATATCAATGCGCGCCAATTCGAAACCGTCCGTGGTGGAGGCCACCGCATCCAGTCGCTGCCTCGCCATCGACTCGGCCGGCTGGTGGGTGACCAGTAAACACACCCCGGGCAGGCCCCCTCGACCAATACGCCCGCGCAGTTGGTGCAGTTGGCTGATGCCAAACCGGTCGGCGTCCATCACGATCATCATGGTCGCCTGGGGAACGTCGACACCGACCTCAATCACTGTGGTGGCGACCAGCAGATCGAGGTCACCGGAGTGAAAGGCGGACATCACGTCCTCTTTTTCCCTACTATCCAGTCGGCCGTGAACAACACCAATGCTTCTTTTACCCAAGAGTTCATGCTCTTTCAGGGTCGCCGCGAGCTCCAGCACTGCCGTCAGCGGCCGGGCTGGCTCCCCGTCGGCCTGGCCATCCTCGATACCCGCCACCTGGTCGGGATAGCCGGCACCATCATGAACGCCGTCATCAACCCCTTCTGTCACCCCGGTCTGGTCGATTGCCGGGGCCACCACAAACACTCGGTGTCCGGCCTCGATTTCTTCATCCGCTCGCTGCCACACCCTGGAAAACCAGGCAGGGTTTTCTGCCAGCGCCACCACGTGGGTGGTCACCGGTTGCCGACCGGCAGGCACCCCCCGAATGGTGGAAATGTCGACATCCCCGAAGACGGTCATCGCCACTGTGCGAGGAATCGGTGTGGCGGTGAGCACCAACACGTGGGGGTTTGAGCCTTTATGGCGCAACACATCGCGCTGGGTGACCCCGAAACGGTGTTGCTCATCGACGACCACTAAACCGAGGTCATGAAACTGGGTCGAATCGCTCAGCAGTGCGTGGGTGCCCACCACAATGCGCGACTGCCCTGAGGCGATCATCAACTCCGCTTTTTTGCGCTCCTTAGCACCCATCCCCCCGGTGAGCAGGGTGGGGGCCAGTTCGCTGGCGAGGTCTGGACCCAGGGTGTTCACGATGGAGCGAAAATGTTGACTGGCGAGAACTTCCGTGGGGGCGAGCAGTGCCGACTGGCCACCATCTTCGGCGACCTGAACAATCGCGCCCAGTGCGACGACCGTCTTTCCAGAGCCGACTTCACCTTGAATGAGCCGGTGCATGGGAACCCCGGAAGCCAAATCGGAGGCAATCTCGGTCGCCACCGCCTGCTGGTCATCAGTCAACGAAAACGGCAAACCGTCTCGAAAACGCCGACCCAACTCACCGGGTTCGCGAATAATCGTGCCCTTCGCTTCGGCAACAGCCCGCTGTTGTAACAGCGCCAGCTGCAACACCAACGCTTCGTGAAAGCGCAAGGTGTCCCTGGCTTGTTGCCACTGGCTCTCCGATTCAGGCCGGTGAATGTGCTCGAGAGCAACGCTCAAGTCCACCAACGTGTGGCGTGATGTCAGCTCATCGGGAACAGGGTCTTCCACCCCTTCGAGCGCATCCAATACGGTCGAAATAGCTTTCTGGATCTGCCAACTGGCCAATGTTGACGTGGCCGGGTAGATGGGGATTGGGGTTTGTGCCCACGCTTTCGAGCTTTCCTCGGTGGGCGGCGCATCTTCAAAGAGTTCATAGTCGGGGTGTGCCAGTTGTTTGCCGCCACGAAAACTACTGACTTTTCCGGCAAAAATGCCTCTCGCCCCTGGTCGTAGGTCGCGAGCCCGCCACGCCTGGTTGAAAAAGGTCAACGTCACCACACCGGTGCCGTCGGTAATGACCACTTCCAGCAGGGAACCTTTTTTGTTCCGCATCGGCCGGTCGGTGACGGAGACCACTTCGGCGACCAGGCTCACCGGCTCCCCCAGCGCAATGCCCTGCAAGGAGGTCAGCTCCCCCCTGGTGGCATAACGCCTGGGGTAATGCTCGAGCAGTTGACCCACCGTGGTGTAACCAAAAGCTTTTTTGAGGGCGCGCTGGGTGCGATCGCCCAACACCTGGGCTAATGCGCTCTCCCGGGTAATCGCCACACTCCGAGGCTACCCGCCCCCACCACACCACCCGGTAGCGTGTTCACATGGCGCGCATCATCGCCGGTGAAGCCGGATCGTTGCCACTGGATATCCCCCAAGGGCCCACTAGGCCCACCAGTGACCGGGTGCGAGAGGCACTGTTTTCCGCCCTAGCCAGTCGCATCGATTTCACCGGCCTTACAGTGCTGGACCTGTTTGCCGGCTCTGGCGCACTGGGGCTTGAAGCCTTAAGCCGCGGGGCACACACGCTTACTGCGGTGGATTCGCACCGGGCAGCCTGCACAGCCATTCGCACCAACGCTCAGCGGTTAGAAAAAGCCCTCACCCGCCCGGTCAGTAGTGATGTGCGCTGCCAGAGTGTGAGCGCCGCCCTGTCCACACTCCCGGGCGATGCCAGCATCGACCTGGTCTTCATCGACCCACCCTACGAACAGCCCTCCGAAGAAATCACCGAGATCCTCAATACCCTCGGGCCACTGGTACACCCGGAGGCAACAATTGTGGTGGAGCGCTCGGCGCGCACCACAGAGCCCCACTGGCCAGAGTGGCTGACACCCGTGACCACCAAAACTTACGGCGATACCCGAGTTTTCACACTGTCTCGGTAAGGATCCCAACCACCACGCTCAATATCTGGTGCCACACCAGACACCGTCACCCGAGGAGTTGGTGACCCGCCAGTGCTGACACCGCCGGTACTGACAACTCCAGTGCCCACCTCGTCTGCTGATGGCTCATAGTCACGCACCACACCGACGGGGTGAAAACCCTCCGGCAGGGTCACCTCCGGCGGGAAGGTGGCCAATAGGCCGTGATCTTCACCCCCCATGAGCCAGGCGTCATCGACGACCGCATCACTGTCAAAGTCGATGGCCACATTGCTGGCCTCTGCCATACGGGTCGCATCGAGTACTAACCCGTCGCTGACATCCATCATGGCGGTGGCCTGGGCCTGCGCAGCGGCCGGCCCGTGAGTCAAATCAATGCGTGGGGCGAGGTGGTGGAGCACTTCTGGTTGGCGTCGAAGCTCCGCCAACACTGACGGGTCGAGTGCGCCCCCAGCCTGTGTGGTGTGCTCGTTCAGAATTCGAAAACCGTGCTCGGACACACCAGGCTCACCCGTCACCGCCACAATGTCGCCGGGCTGGGCGCCCGATCGAAGGACCGGGTGAAGCCCAAAGAGTTGACCGAGGACAGTGACTGACAGGGTGAGCTGCGGCGAGGTGGAGAGATCCCCACCCAACACCCCCGCTTCGGGGGCCATATCGGCCAGGCCTTTGGCGACCCCCCGGGCGATACCGACCAGGTCAGATACTGGCGTGTCCGGCGGGGCGGCGAGTCCAATGATGACACCCAGTGGTGTGGCGCCCATAGCGGAAATGTCGGCAAGATTGCTCGACATGGCCTTGTAGCCAATGTCTTCCGGCTGGGACCAGTCGCGGCGAAAATCGGGACCCTCCACCATCATGTCGCAGGTGGTCACCACTTCCGGTGCGTTCAAACCGACCACCGCGGAATCGTCCCCCGGTCCCACACTCATCCCGCTGGCGCTTGGCAGCAGGGGCAAAATCCTGGCGAGTGTGCCGCGCTCGCCCAGGTCGGCCACGGTCAGGGTTTTTTCCGAGTGCTCTGCCACACCCCCACGGTAGCCTGAGTGTGATGGGCAGAGGGCGCACCGTGTTGACTGTCGCCGCCGTGGCGATGATGACCCTTTCGGCGTGCGCCCCCACAGTGCGGCTACAACCCGCACCCGAAGCCAATGCCGTCGAATGCGCCAACATGATGGTGCGCCTGCCCGACTCCATCGGTGAACTCGAGCGGCGAAGTGTGGACGCCCAATCGACAGCCGCCTACGGCGACCCGACAGCGGTGATTGTGCGCTGCGGTCTGCCACGGCCAGGCCCCTCCACACTGCCGTGTGCCACGGTCGACGGCGTGGATTGGTTGATCGATGAGCGCGACCAACCCCGTTTTGTGTTCATCAGCTACGGCCTTGACCCCGCAACGGAAGTCATTGTCGACTCCGATCGGGTCTCTGGCACCGAAGCGCTCCAAGACTTGAGCGGTGCGGTGGCGAGCCAGTCCGCCCCGGTGGGCGCGTGCCTGGGTGCCGAGGATGTCTTCAGCGAGTAGCGCTGTCACCGGCGACACCCATCCCCTGGCGACACCCATTACATATGGGCGCGTGGCCAAGCGTTGGCGGTCTAGGAACCCATCCCGACGAGCTTGCCGGCGATCCCGCCGGCCGCTTTCAGGGCGATGCCCTGCGAGAAGCCTGCCTGTGGCCAACGAATACGCCGCTCCACGGCTTCTCGGAGAGCATCGGTAAGCACTTCAGCGGGTGGTCTGGTGGGCGACCACAAATACAGCGAGAGCGCACCCGGGATGGTGTTCACCTCGTTGACATAGACACTGTCATCGGCTGGATCCCACAACAGGTCCACGCGAACAATACCCGTGAGCCTGGTCACTTCCGCAACAGCTGTTGCTAATTCGACGGCGCGGGAGGCGACCACGTCGGGTACTTGAGCGGGGAACTCCCGCGGTGCGTGGGTAAGCCCCGCACCGCCTTCACCTTGAAGGTATTTCTCCTGGTAGCTGTAGACACCACCAGCTCCAGAAGATTCTGCGTCTTGATCGCCTCGAAGCGGACGCTCAAGCGCAGTCAATTCGAGGGTGGGGTAGGTGCGAAAAGAAATGTTCAGATCGACGATGTCGGCCCGGTAGGGCTCAATCACCGCGCCGTTTTTCAGGTGCGGACTGGAATCGGCCAGAGCCCGCGCCGTGTCGATGTCCTCCACGATTTCGATGCCGATGGAGGAGCCGCCAAACCGGGGTTTGACGATGTAGGGGCCGGCGAACTCCGGCGCCGTCTCACGGGAGAGGTGCTGACGGGACAGGCTCGGGATACCCGCATTGGTGAGCAGGCCCGCGAAGGCGAGTTTGTCCATTCCCACCGCGCCCGCATACAAGCTGGAGCCCGTGTGCGGGATGCCGAGCAGTTCACAGAGAAACGCTCCGCCGCCGCCTTCGCCGCCCCCACCGTGGAAACACAGCAGTGCGGCATCGACATCGACTTTTTTCGACCCCATGCCTTTTTTCAGGTAGAGGCCTGGTTGTCCGCCAGGGCGGACATCGAGTTCTTTCGAACCGGAAGGCGACCCTTCCAGGTAGTCCTTCGCTTCGGTGTTGTCGGGAACGAGAAGCCATTGACCGTTAGGGGCGACGTAGACGGGATGAATGGTGTGTCCGGCGCTTCTCAGGACACGTTCTGCTTGCAGCCCGGTCAGGATCGAAATTTCGTGTTCGGGACTGGGGCCACCAAAGATAACCGCCCAGGTGTTGTTCGCACTCATCGAGCCTGACCTCCACAGTGCCGACCGGGACGTTTAGGGGTAGTGGTCGGGCAGATCGTTCTCGTAGAGAATAACGTCCTCAGGCTTTGCCTCGTGGAGCACCGCACCGACGGCGTCATCTCGGGTGAGAAACACTTTCGTGTCAGCCCCCGCACCGGCAACGAGTGCTCGGCGGTTGGTGAGACCCACGGCGTAGCAGACACCGCCGGCGGCGGTGATTGCTTCACCCAGTTCGCGGTTGCGCGTGGCCTGTAGGCCACCCAGTTCCACCATCCCGGGGGTGACCACAAAAAGCTTCCCGCCACGCTCCGCGGCGAGCTCTTTCGCTCCCTCGATGGCCCGGGCCGCTCCGGGTGGGTTGGAGTTGTAGGTGTCGTCAATAATGGCCACACCGGATTCTGTGGTGGCGACTTCTGCGCGGTGTGCGGCGACGGGAAGGTCGCCAAGCGACGCGAGGGCTTTATCGGAGGGGACATCCAGGGCCCACGCGATTCCCAGTGCGACGGCAATGTTGATGCCGTGGGCGAGTAGGGGAATCTCCGTGGGCACGGGTGTGGCCTCCGGCCCATACGTCACGGTGCCCGCTTCAGCGTCAAGACTGACGTCGGCTTCTAACCCTTGAGCGCTGACGGTCACCACCAGGGTTCCCCTCGCCCGGCAGGTTTCTGCCAGGGCGACAAGTTCTGGTTGGTCGACGGGCAGGACGACGACGGACGCATTTTCGGTAATTTCTGATTTGGCACGCAGGATGGCGTGGTGTGAGCCCAGTCGCTCATAGTGGGCCTCACCGATCACGGTGATCGCACCAATGTAGGGCGGGAACCATTTCGAGAGCTCCCGAATGCGGCCTTCCGCGTTCATCCCCATTTCGGCGACAAACACTTCCGTGCCGGGGGCAAGTTTGTCGTTGATGGACCGCGACAGCCCCATCAGGTTGTTAAAGCTCGCCGGTGAGGCCACCACGTCGTAGCGGCTGGCGAGAATTTGTGCGGCGTAGCCTTTGGTGGAGGTTTTGCCGTACGAGCCGGTAATGGCCACGATCTGTGGGTCGACCCTCCGAAGTGTTTCTTGCGCACTGGTCAAATACGGTTTTTGCACCAACCGCTCCACTGGCCACAACAGCACCAACGAAAGGTCAGTGATGAGGGCTTGGAGGATGACGGGAACCAGCGCACCGGCTGGACCTAAAAACCAGGCCGATACTGCCGCGAGCGCGAAAAGCAACACCGCGTTGACGATGGCCACTCGGATCAGTCGCCCGGTCCACGCCACCGGTTTCGTTTCGCCCATCACCGGCATCCGCCACGGGGAGAGTGCTGCGACTAGTGGTGCGAGTACGACCAACCAGGCGGCCACCCCAAAACCCCACGGGGCAGCGACATAACCGGCTAAGGCGAGACCGATGGCTAATGCCCACCACACCACGCTCATGGGACGTCGCAGTAACCACAGGCGTTCAATGCGGCTGACTTCGCCGGGAAGATATTGGACACGCTGCGCCACGCGCAACCAGCGCAGCTGGCCGATCACCAGCGACGCCCCCAGGGTTAACGCCGTGAGCGCGACGAGAAGCTCAAAGCCGATCACCGGGTCACATCTCCTCGTTGTTCAGCCGGCGTTCAATCGCCGCGCGAAGGGCTACCACCAGTGTCTCATCGAGCAGATGCTCGGAGTTCGACACCACGCTGAGCGCGCCGTGGGGTAACACTTCCACAGTCTTTTTGGCGACGTCGAGCGGGGCGGGTTTATCGAATTCGCCCCAGACCAGCTCGACGGGCATCTCCAGGCGTGCGGCGTCGTCCAGGTAGTCCTCCCCCACCGTGTGGACAAGGATGTCGCGCATGACACCGGCAGCCTGGCGGTAGTCGGCGGAGCCGAAGCGTCGCCTGGCCTGTTCCAGTTGGGATTCGCGCACAAGGCCCAGGCCCCGTAAGAAACGAATAAGCGCGTAGCGCGGGTCGGGGCCACTCGGCGGGTGCAGTTTCGTCATCGGCACCCCGGTGAGCACCAGTGCCCGCACACGGCTGGGGTAGGCAGCGGCCAATCTCACCGCGATACGCCCACCAAAAGAGTGACCCAGCAGGATGGGGGGATTTTCTTCGTCGAGGGCGGGCAAAAGCCAGCGGGCGTAATCGGCCGGTCGCCAGGTAGTGGGCGGTGGATCGACCACACCAAAGCCCGGCAACTGCACGGCCGCCGCCGAATAGCCCTCCAAGACGCCTTGGAAGTCGCTGGCGTTTCGACCCCACCCGTGCAGGGCAATGACGTCTACCGGGCCGCTGCCAAAGCGCTCAGCAATGACCGAACCGTCAGCGTAGGAGGCGAGCACGCGTCTTATTCTCCCTGTGGCTCGTCAGAGTCGGTGGCGAGGTGTGGGGCGAGCTCTGCGGGGTCGAGCTCACCGCGGAGGACCTGTTGAACCTGCATCACAATGGGCATCGATACCCCTCTCGAGGCAGCGAGATCTAATACCGGTGTCACCGCTTGGAGGCCTTCGGCGGTTTGGTTCATCCGGCGCACCACGTCATCTAAGGCGTAGCCTTGGCCGAGTAGTCGCCCGGCGGTGTTATTTCTCGACAGCGGTGATTCGCAGGTGGCGATGAGGTCGCCGAGGCCCGCCAGGCCCGACATCGTGTGGGGCTCTGCGCCAAAGGCGGCGGCAAATGCGCTGATTTCTGCCAACCCTCGAGTGATGATTGAGGCTTTCGTGTTTTCCCCGTAGCCGACACCGTCGGCGATGCCGACCGCCACCGCGATCAGGTTTTTGAGCACGCCGCCAAATTCGGTGCCCAGGACGTCGTAGTTGACGAACATCCGAAAATACGGCGTCGTGGCCTGTTTGGCCACCGCCGCCGCCGTATCGGCATCGAGTGAGGAGGCCACCGCGGCGGTGGGTTGTTCCCGCGCAATCTCGAGGGCGAGGTTTGGTCCACTGATCACCGCAATGGCCTCTGGAGCCACTGCCGTCACCTCAGCGATGACCTCGGACATGCGAAGCCCGGTTCCCGATTCCACGCCCTTCATCAGGCTCACCAGACGAGTATTGGGGGCGAGAAGCGGTGTAATCGCTTCGAGGTTTACTCGCAGGCTTTGGCTCGGCACCGCCAAATACACCGTGTGAGCGGGGCTAATGGCCTCTTCGAGGTCCGTGGTGGCCGTGAGCGACGAGGGCAAGTTGATGCCCCGAAGGTAGTCGGTGTTTCGACTGGTTTCTCGAATCTCGCGGGCGACTTCGCTTCGGCGCGCCCAGAGGGTGACGTCACCTCCTGCGTCGACAAGAATTTTGGCAAACGTGGTCCCCCACGACCCCGCACCCACTACCGCGATGTCACTCATCGATTCCTCCCGGGCTCGATCCCCTGGGGTTCATAGATCGTCTTGGGTGGGGTCTCGCCGCGAAGCGAGGCCACCAGATCTTGGATGGCGTGCATGAGAGCGTCCGTCGCCTCATCGAGTAGCTCCCTGGTGATCGGCCGACCCTGGAAAGCCTCCAGGTTCATCTCCTCCCCGACCACCACGGTGATTCGGGGTCGCGGAATGACAGAAATCGATTTTCCGTAGCGGGCCATCAAGTCTTGGGTGCCCCAGTGGGCAGCCGGATAAAGCGGTATTCCCGATTCGAGGGCCATCCGAATCGCCCCCGTTTTTCCCTTCATCGGCCACAAATCGGGTTGCCTGGTCAGCGTCCCCTCGGGGTAGACAATCAGGCCCTGGTCCTCACTGATCAGTTGGTTGGCCGCACGCAGTGCCCCGCCGGTGGAACTGGCCCCTCGTTCTACGGGGATTTGCCCCGTTGCTCGAAGCAAAAACCCAGCAACGGGAATGTTAAACAGCGAGGCTTTGGCTAAAAACCGCGGTGTGCGACCCAGTCGCCACACCGCGACCCCCATCACGATGGGGTCAATTTCGCTGTGGTGATTGGGCGCCACAATGAAGGGCCCCGTCCGAGGGAGCGCCGAGTCCTTCGTGAGCTTCAGCGTCACAAAAGCTTTGAAAACGGGAAGGATGAGCGCTTCAATCAGTCGCCACCAAAAGCCGGGCCCGCGTGTTGACGCCACCGGCTCAGCCTCTCAGCTCGAACGACGCTCCCAGCCCTTCGAGCTTTTCCCACAGGTGCTCGTAGCCGCGGGAAATAATCCCCACGTTACTGACCACCGATTCGCCCTGCGCGGTGACCGCGGCAATGATGTGACTAAAACCTCCGCGCAGGTCTGGCACCCGCACATTTGCCCCGTGGAGCGGCGTGGGGCCGGTGATGACCGCCGCCTGCTCGAGCGGGCGGCGGGGGACCCGCCGGGTGATACTGGCGATTCCTTCTTTGTAGACCTCAATGTCCGCACCCATCTCGACGAGTGCGTCGGTGAACCCAAAGCGCTTCTCGTAGACGGTTTCATGCACGATGGATTGGCCCTGTGCTTGGGTGAGCGCGACCACCATGGGCTGCTGCCAGTCGGTCATAAAACCCGGGTGCACGTCGGTTTCGATCACCACGGGGTGAAGCTCACCCCCGGGGTGTCGAAACTCGATGCCTTCAGTACCCACGGTGAACTCACCACCGACTTTGCGATACACGTTCAAAAAGGTCATCAGATCGAGCTGTTCGGCACCGCGCACAAAAATGCGACCCTTAGTGGCCAACGCGGCGGCAGCCCAACTGGCTGCCTCGTTTCGATCGAAGATTGCTTTGTGCTGGTAGGGCCCTAGGGAATCCACACCCTCGATGAGGATGGTTCGGTTGGTTTCGACAGAAATAATGGCGCCCATTTTTTGCAGCACCTGAATCAGGTCCATAATTTCTGGCTCGACTGCGGCGTTGATCAGTTCGGTGACGCCTTTCGCCCGCACCGCGGTGAGCAGCACCTGTTCGGTGGCTCCCACACTGGGGTAGGGCAGTTCTACTTTCGCCCCGGTGAGGCGCTTGGGTGCCCGAAGGGCGATACCTTCGGGTGACTTTTCTACTTCCGCACCGAATGCACGAAGCGCATCGAGGTGGAAATTGATGGGGCGATCACCGATGTGACAGCCGCCCAGGTCGGGCACGAACGCTTCACCCAGTTGGTGAAGAAGTGGTCCACAAAACAAGATCGGGATACGACTGGAGCCCGCGTGGGCATCAATTTCGGCAAAATGCGCCGACTTGACCCCTCTGGGGTCGAGGGTCAGTTCACCCGGCGCAGTGTCGGTGACGCTCACGGCGTGGGCTTCCAAGAGTCCCCGCACCACGGCGACGTCGCGAATGACCGGAACGTTGGAGAGGACACTGGGTTCATCGGCGAGTAGTGCCGCAACCATGGCTTTGGTGACAAGGTTTTTCGCCCCGCGCACGCCCACTTCACCGATGAGGGGTTTGCCGCCGTGAACGGCGACCACATCGGCCTCTTCTGGTGTCACCACCGCCGGACTCGCTGTCGGAGTGGCCGACACCGGGTTCACTTAACCCCCCAGAGCGGGGAGCGTCCGTGGACGCCACGACGCTCTCGTCGTTTCAAAGTGTTCGATGGCGTCTTCGTGACGGAGGCTAAGCCCAATGTCATCAAGTCCTTCCATCAGTCGCCAACGGGTGTAGTCGTCGATTTCAAACGGTGCCGTTATCGCTCCACACCGTACCTCACGGCTGGCCACATCCACGGCTACCTCCAGCCCCGGGTGTGCCTCAAGTTCGGCCCAAATGGCTTCCACAATGTCTTGGGGCACGGTGGCGACCACAAGACCCTGTTTTCCGGCGTTTCCTCGGAAGATGTCGCCAAAGCGCGAAGAGATCACGGCGGCAAAACCAAAATCACGCAGTGCCCACACGGCGTGCTCTCTGGATGAGCCGGTACCAAAATCGGGTCCTGCGACTAACACTCGAGCGTTGTCGTAGGGCGGGGTGTTCAAGATGAACTCTGGGTCCTGACGCCACTCATAAAACAGCGCGTCGTCGTAGCCGGTTTTGGTGATGCGCTTGAGAAACTTTGCGGGAATGATTTGGTCGGTATCCACGGTGGAGCGTCGAAGGGGGGCGCCCACTCCTTCGACCAGGCTGACTGTGTCCATTAGGCGACCACCTCGGCAATCGAATAGGAGGGAATGTCGATTCCCAGGTCGGAGGGACTAGACAGTGTTCCTCGAATCGCTGTGGCGGCTGCCACCAGCGGGGAGACCAGGTGGGTTCTCGCACCGCGACCTTGACGGCCTTCAAAGTTTCGGTTGGACGTGCTCGCGGCACGCTCACCGGGTTGCAACTGGTCGGGGTTCATCCCCAAACACATCGAGCAGCCCGCGAAGCGCCATTCGGCGCCAAACTCTTCAATGACTTTGTGGAGGCCTTCCGCTTCGGCTTCGAGCCGGACCCTGGCAGAACCCGGGACGACCATGACGCGCACACCGTCCGCTTTTTTCTGACCTTTGATGATGGAGGCGAAAGCGCGAAGGTCATCCAGGCGTGAGTTTGTGCAGGAGCCCATGAAGACCACATCGACGGGAATATCTTTCATCCGGGTTCCCGGTTCAAGCTCCATGTAATCCAGTGCGCGCTCAGCCGCGTGACGGTCGACCTCGTGGGTGAAAGAAGAGGGTTCCGGCACCGACTCATTAAGGGGAACACCTTGACCGGGGTTTGTCCCCCAGGTCACAAAAGGCTCCAACGTGTTGGCGTCGAGGAATACTTCCGCATCGAATACGGCGTCATCGTCGGTGCGCAGAGTTTTCCAATACTCCACCGCCGCGTCCCAGTCGTCACCTTGAGGGGCGTGGGGGCGATTCTTCAAATACGCGAAAGTGGTCTCGTCGGGGGCGACCATCCCCGCCCGGGCGCCGGCCTCAATGGACATGTTGCAAATGGTCATCCGGCCATCCATCGACAGTGACCGGATGGCACTGCCGCGGTATTCGATGACATAGCCCTGGGCACCCTGGGTGCCGATTTGGGCAATGACGGCCAAAATGATGTCTTTCGCGGTCACACCGGGGCGAAGGGAACCTTCCACGGTGACCGCCATGGTCTTAAACGGCGCCAGCGGCAGTGTTTGGGTGGCCAACACGTGTTCGACTTCGCTGGTGCCAATACCAAACGCCATCGCTCCGAAAGCACCGTGGGTGGACGTGTGTGAATCACCACACACGACGGTGATCCCCGGCATGGTGAGGCCCAGTTGTGGCCCGACGACGTGCACGATGCCCTGTTCGGCGTCACCCAAAGAGTGCAGGCGAATACCGAACTCTTCGGCGTTGGTGCGAAGGGCCGCGACCTGTTGCCTCGAGTTGGGCTCAGCGATGGGCTTATCGATGTCGATGGTGGGGGTGTTGTGGTCTTCAGTGGCAATGGTGAGGTCTGGTCGACGCACGGGTCGCCCCGATTGACGCAGACCATCAAAAGCCTGCGGACTGGTCACTTCGTGCACGAGGTGGAGGTCAACGTAGAGAAGGTCAGGCTCGCCGTTTTCGCCTTTTGTGACAAGGTGGTCAGCCCACACCTTTTCGGCCAAGGTCGATGCAGCGGGGCGTGATTGCGTATCTGCCGCCATGATCCCTCCCTTTTCCTCTCGTCCCCAGGGCCAGTAACCGACGCTTTAGTGACACTGTGTCCACTGACTCGTCACTGTCTGTCACTACCGGGGTGGCCGCGTGACCACGCGGTGTATCGACCAGTTTAGCGCCTAGTGGTTGGACCGAGCCTGGTCAACGTCTTCTGACTCGGACGGGGTCACTGCACCGCTGTCGCGGTCTTTTTTCAGTTTCATCAGGCTCGCCACGACGGCGATCGTCATCGCCACAACGATGACGATGAGTGATTCCCAGGTGCCGATCACGGGCACCCAGTCGACGTGTTGGCCACCGTTGATGAAGGGCAGTTCGTTGGTGTGTAGTGCGTGGAAGACCAACTTCACTCCGATGAAGCCGAGGATGAAGGCGATACCGATGTGCAGGTAGGCCAATTTGTCGATGAGGTCACCGAGGAGGAAATACAACTGCCGAAGCCCCATCAGGGCGAACACGTTGGCGGTGAACACAATGAAGGGACTCTCGGTGATGCCGTAAATGGCGGGAATGGAATCCACGGCGAAGACGACATCGGCGGTGCCGATGGCGATGAGGACGACGAGAATCGGCGTCCAACGCTTTTTCCCGTCTTCGATGATGCGAAATTTCATCCCGTCGTAGGTGTTGGTCATGTCGATGCGGGTGCGAAGGAAACGGATGACCGCATTTTCCCTCTGCACGTCATCTTCGCGGCCACTGGCGAGTTGTTGGATAGCGATCACGAGCAAGAAGGCTCCGAAGACGTAGAAAATCCAACTGAAGCTGGCAATGAGGGCCGCACCCAGCAGGATAAAAATGCCCCGAAAGACGATGGCCAACAAAATTCCCACCATCAACACTTCCTGCTGGTAGCGCTTGGGCACAGAAAACGACGCCATGATCAGCACAAACACAAACAGGTTGTCCACCGACAGGCTGTATTCGGTGACCCAACCGGCCAAGAACTCTGAGCCGTATTTTTCGCCCGAGAAGACGAACATTGCCCCGGCAAACACCAACGCCAACGCCACATAAAAACCGACCCACAGGGCCGACTCCTTTGTGGAGGGGACGTGGGGCTTCCACACCACACGCAACAAATCGAGAAGCAAAATCAGGCTCAACACGATCAGCGAGCCCACTTCGAACCACAACGGGATAGACAGTTCCACACTCACACCTTTGTTCCATCGGACAATACGGTGTTCGAACGTCTCTCCCCAGATGTCACCATCTGCTACCGGCCGGGATGATGAACCTCATCCGAGTTGACGACCGGCAGTGTCGGGATACTCCCCTAAGAACGACCCCAGCCTAACCCCGTGCCCGAGGGGGCCTGCACCGAAGTGCCGAATCGAGACGTGGTGACCCCAGCGGGATTCGAACCCGCGTTACCGCCGTGAGAGGGCGGCGTACTAGGCCGCTATACGATGGGGCCGCGCCGTAGACAGTCGATTATCGCACGAAAACGCCAGCACACAAACCCTGCCACCGAAGCAGCTGGCGCGGAGCCAGTAACCTGAAGTCGTGGCCAACGTGGTGATCGCCCCCGATTCTTTTAAGGGCTCCCGCTCGGCAATCAAAGTCGCTGAAGCCATCGCCACAGGGTGGCGAACGGTTCGCCCCAGTGACCACTTGAGTGTCTTGCCGATGGCCGACGGCGGCGAGGGGACATTGGACGCCATCGCCTATGCAACCCCACAGGCCACTTGGCACCACGACAGCGTCACCGGACCAGAAGGCTCCCCCGTCGAGGCGTCCTGGTTGATGCTGCCCGACCAGACCGCCGTACTTGAGCTGGCCCAAACATCGGGGCTGCCCCTGATGAGTGCGCCAGATCCCCTCGTCGCCACCACAAGAGGTCTGGGGGAACTCATCGCCATCGCGATGAGCCGCGGTGCAACGGGTGTGATGATCGGATTGGGAGGCTCTGCCACAACCGATGCCGGCTTAGGGGCACTGGAAGCCTTAGGGGCCACACTCTCCAGGAGCGACGCTCACCCCACGGGGGCAATCGGTGTGACTGGGGTCGATACCAGCGGCCTCCACCAGCCGCCCGTGAGAGGAATCACTCTGATCAGTGACACCACGGCAGTGATGTTCGACGCCCCGTCAGTGTTTGGCCCCCAAAAAGGCGCGACCCCGGATGATGTTCGGGGACTCGAGGAGGCTTTTTCCCGCCTCGTCGCCCACAGCCCGCAACACTCAACACATCTCACTCCGGGCTCTGGCGCGGCAGGTGCAACCGCCTGGGGCTTGATGACGTTTTTGGGTGCGACGATCCAAGATGGCGCTGCTTTTGTCGCTGACCTGATTGGTGTTACAGAAGCCCTGAAGAGTGCTGACCTGGTGATTACCGGGGAGGGAAAGTTTGACCACACGAGCCTTCGAGGCAAAGTGGTGGGGCATATCTATGCTCTGTCGTCTTCCACCCACACCCGTGGGGCACTCATTGTCGGCACCTCAGATGACACGGTCTTAAAGGGTTGGAGTATTTCCCGATTGGTCGATTCTGCACCGTCCACAGAAGAAGCAATCCGGAATCCAGAAACCCACCTCATCAGCGCCGTGGCACAACTCGCCCGCGGTTACTAGGCCTGCGCTTGGGGCGCGCTGCGGCGACTGAGAACGTTAACAAGAATGTGGCTGGGGTGCCTGGACTCGAACCAAGAACAACTGAACCAGAATCAGCCGTGTTGCCAATTACACCACACCCCACCAGGCTGGCGCCGGCTTTCTACCCTAGTACACCTCTAGAGGCTCTGGCGGAGCGAGCGAAGCCTCGCGAGGCTCGAATCCTTTCCCAGGATTTCCATCGACTCAAACAGTGGCGGGCTGACCCTGCGCCCTGAGATTGCGACCCGAAGCGGGGTGAACGCGTGTCGGGGTGAAAGCTCCATCCCTTCGACTAAGGCTTCACGCAGCGTTTCCTCCAGGGCCTCGGTGGTCCACGACTCGAGGCCTTCTAATGCCGACACCGAAGCGTCGAGGACATCGCCTGCGCCTTCGCGCAGGGTCTTTCGTCCCTCATCGGTGATTTCTAGACCCTCATCGTCGGTGAGGGCGAAGCCCACCATGCCCGGGACCTCCCCGAGTAACCCCACCCGGGGTTGCACGTGGGGCAGGAGGGCTGTGAGGACCTCGCGTTGCGAAGCGGTGGGCTCAGCACCAATAAGCCCTGAGTCTTGGAGGTAGGGCAGGCATCTGGCTAAGAAATCCTCCGGCGCCAGCATGCGCAAGTGGTCGCCGTTAATAGATTCGGCTTTTTTCTGATCAAAGCGCGCCGGATTGGGGTTCACATCTGCCACATCGAATGCGGCAATCATTTCTTCCCGCGTGAACACGTCACGATCGGGGGCAATCGACCAGCCGAGTAGTGCCAAATAGTTCAGGAGCCCTTCGGGGATGAAGCCCCGCTCGCGGTGGAGGAAAAGGTTTGATTCGGGGTCACGCTTGGAGAGTTTCTTGTTGTTTTCGCCCATCACGTAGGGGAGGTGACCAAAACGGGGAATCTCACTGGCCACACCGATGTCGATCAGTGCGTGATAGAGGGCAATTTGGCGGGGTGTGGAGGAGAGCAAATCTTCCCCGCGCAACACGTGGGTGATGCCCATCAGGGCATCATCGACGGGGTTCACAAACGTATACAGCGGTGCGCCATTGGGGCGAACCAGCACAAAATCTGTGGTGGAGCCGGCGGGGAAACTCACCGGACCGCGCACCAAGTCCACAAAATCAAGCGCCCCATCTGGCACCTTTAGCCGCAGTGCCGGCGATCGACCGTCGTCGATGAAGGCTTGGCGCTCAGCATCAGTGAGGGTGCGCTCGTGGTTGTCATAGCCTTGCTTTTCACCGCGGCCCTGGGCGACGTTTTTGGCCGCCATTTCTTCCGGGGTGACAAAACTTTCATAGAGGTGTCCCGCCTCGAGGAGGCGGTTAATGATGTCGCGGTAAATATCCCCGCGTTCAGACTGCCGGTAGGGTCCGTGCGGTCCGCCCACTTCGACGCCTTCATCCCAGTTCAGACCCAACCAGCCCATCGCATCAAGCAACTGGTGGTAGCTGTCTTCACTGTCCCGCGCCTGATCAGTGTCTTCAATGCGGAACACACACGCGCCACCGTGGTGGCGCGCATACGCCCAGTTAAACAGCGCGGTGCGAATCAACCCCACGTGGGGGGTGCCTGTCGGGGACGGACAAAACCGGACCCGAATATCCCCACCGGTTGCCTCCGTGGTGGACACCTCAGTTGTTGACTCGCTCACGAAGACGTCCTTTCACCCGAATGGCGGGTGAGGACCACCCGCAGTGTGACCGTGGCCACTAACACCAATGACACTAACGACAACCCGTTGTAGCCGATGAGGACTAACACCACACCGGAGAGTGCGCCACCGGTGGCACCCGCAGCACTCATCACCACGTCGGAGAGCCCTTGGACTCTGGTGCGCCGGGCCACCGGGGTCGATTCGGTCAACAGGGCTGATCCGGCAACAGTGGCAGCAGACCACCCGGTGCCCAGCAAAATCAGCCCCACAATGACCCACGCTTCGGATTCAGAGCCAAAGCCGGTGGCCAGCAAACTGAGCGCCAGCATCGCTTGGCCGGACAGGATGGTCTGTTTTCGACCCCAACGGTCGGCCAAGATGCCAAATACGGGAGCGAGCGCATACATTCCGGCAATGTGCAACGAAATGGTGAACCCCACAATCACGAGGCTTGCCCCGTGGTCGACCAGGTGCACCGGCGTCATCGCCATCACCGCCACCATGGTGGCGTGACTGAGCGCGATGGCGATAAACGCGCTGCGGCGATCGCCCGGGCGGTCGGCACCGACAGCATCAATTGATGAGTGGGCTGCTGCTTCGGCGGAAATCTGTTTGGCCAATGCGAGTGGCTCTGGTCGAAGACCGACCCGGTAGAGCACTCCGGCGGAGAGTTGGGCCAACATGGTCAACACGAAGGGTCCCGCCAGGGAGGGCAAGCCCAACCAGATGCCAAAAGCGTCACCTGGGCCGATGAGGTTTGGCCCTGACACAGCGCCCACTGTGGTCGCCCACACCACCAGGGATAAATCAGTCGCCCGGTGGGCGTCGGTGGAGACATCGGTGGCGGCAAAGCGTGCCTGCAGGTTCACAGCCGTTCCCACACCGATCAGCACCAGGGCAACCAAGAGCACAGCAAACACCCCGGTAATGGTCGACAGCACAGCCAGCAGTGCCCCCACAGCGGCAATCCACGCTCCGGTCGCAAGCGACCAGGAGCGACCGTGACGGGCTGCGAGGTTCGCCAGGGGAAGTGCACCCAGTGCCGCACCGAGTGTGGCCAGTGTGGCGGCCATTCCGGACCACCCCGGTGAGCCAGAGAGTTCGGTCGCCAAAATGGCTCCCACGGAGAGTGTGGATCCCATTCCGAGCCCAGCGAGGACTTGACCGGACATTAATACGGTGCGAATGCGCCGCCTGGACCGGTCGATACTCTCTGGATCGAGGGTGTTAGTCGTCGGTTCGATCATCACGGTTCTTTGCCGGATTCGACAGGGTGCCAATTCCTTCAATGGTGATGTCGACGCGCTGGCCGTTCACAAAGCCCCCTAAGCCTGGAGGGGTGCCCGTACAAATCACATCACCGGGTAGCAGCGTCCACACGTCAGAGCAGAAGGCGATGATTTCGGGAATCGAATAGATCAGATCCTTCGTATTGCCAGCCCGCCTGGTTTCGCCATCGACAGAGGTGTGGATGTCCAGGTTCGACGGGTCGAGCTCTGTTTCGATCCACGGCCCCAAAGGACAAAACGTGTCATAGCCTTTGGCCCTCGCCCACTGACCGTCAGCGAACATGACGTCCCTGGCGGATACGTCGTTGGCGATGGTGTAGCCAAAGACCACGCTTTCCCAGTCTTCGGGTTTCACCCGTTTGGCCACGGAGCCAATGACGACGGCCAGTTCCCCTTCGTGCACGATGCGCCCGTGCACGGGAGGCAAAATGATGGGGTCGCCTGGGCCCACCACGGCGGTATTGGGTTTGAGGAACACCAGCGGATTATCGGGGCCCTCGTGGCCCATTTCTTGGGCGTGCGCGGCATAGTTCATGCCCACACAGATCACTTTGGAGCGGGGGATGACGGGGGCAAGCAGTCGCACCGATTCGAGTGCAATGCGCTGACCGGTGGTATCCAGCCCGTGGTACAGCGGATCACCGGCGAGGACCACCAGTTCTTCGTCATCAACAATGCCGAACTGGGGCTCACCGCCGTCTGTGGCGAAACGTGCGACCTTCATCCCTCCTAGGCTATCGCCAACCAGGCCCCTGCCCCGCTCCACATATCCTCCAGCTTGGCGACCTACCATGGGGTCATGACCACACGAGGACTAAGCAATGCGCTCCTGGTCTATGACGGCGACTGTGCCTTTTGCGCCCTCTGGGTGGGTCGCCTCCAGCGCACCCTCCAGACCTTCCCCCGGGTCACCACGTCCGCTGAGGCCGACACTGAGGAACTGGGCTTAAGCGCCACCGATATTCGCGACTATGTGTGGCTCATTACCCCCACCCGCCACATGGCGGGTGCTGCCGCGTTTTCTGGCCTGCTTCGCGGCCAGCGGCAGTGGGGGTGGCGTTTTCTGGGCCACCTGCTGGATACGTGGCCGGTTTCGGTTGTGGCCGATATGGGCTACCGATTAGTGGCGCGTTTTCGACACCGCCTCCCTGGCTCCACGCCGTCCTGTGAAATTCCCCGCAATGGGTCCCACACCGCTTAACCCCCGGCGCATTCGCGCCGAGATTCTCATCGTTCTGGGGCTAAGCCTGGGGATGAGCGCACTGTATGCGACGGTGAGTTTCTGGAGACGCCTGGCCGATGAACGGGAACTCTCCCAGCAAACCGCGACACTCAACCGCTCGTTAGCTGATGAACAGATCTTTGACGTCATCTACCAACTACTGGGCATTATCAGTGGGCTAGTCCCCGTCGCCTTGGTGTTCTACCTGGTCTGGTCGCACACCAGGCCGCGACTGGGCGCTATCGGCTTGGATGCGACCAAGCCCACAAGAGATAGTGCGTGGGGTGTGGGCCTTGCCGCGCTCATTGGAATACCCGGCCTCGCCCTCTACATCGTGGGGGTCAACCAGGGCATCACCGTGCAGATTGTGCCAAGCGCCCTATCTGACTACTGGTGGACCATCCCCGTTCTACTGCTCGCCGCACTCAAAGCCGGGATACTCGAAGAAGTCATCGCCGTGGGGTATATGACCCACCGGCTGGGGCAACTGGGTGTTGCCCCGTGGGCGATTGTGGCCATCCAAGCGCTACTGCGCGGTTTTTACCACCTCTACCAGGGCATCGGGCCGTTTTTTGGCAACATCGCCATGGGGGTGGTCTTTGCCCTGTGGTTTATGAAAACCAAGAGGCTCGCACCACTGATCATCGCCCACGCGCTGATCGACGCCGTCGCTTTCGTGGGCTACCCACTGATTATGGGAGCCTTCCCAGATTTTCTCGGTTTTACCCAGTAGCGTCCACTGCGTGACATCCCCCGACGTAGGCGAACTGGCCCCCGACTTCACCCTCCCGGGCATCGTCGTCGAAGACGGCGAAGCCACCACCCGTCATTTCACTTTGAGTGAGCGTCGCGGACACCCTGTGGTCCTCGCCTTCTACCCGGCAGATAACTCCCCCGGGTGCACCGCCCAACTGTGTAGTTACCAGGACGAGTTGGCGAGCTTTCGGGATTTGGGTGCAGAAATTTGGGGAATCTCCCGGCAGAACCAGAACAGCCACGAACGTTTTGCGCGCACCAAGAACCTCGGCTTCCCCCTCCTCGCCGACGAAAAAGGTGACGTCGTCGCCGCCTACGGCGTCGGGCTTATGGGCATGGCGGTGCGCAGAAGCATTTTCATCATCGGCCCTGACGGTCTGGTCAGCTGGCGACACATATCCCTCGTGGGCTTCACCTTCCAAAGTGCCGACACGCTCAAGCGCGAACTACAACTCATCGCCTAAACCCCACGCAGTCAGCGCCACCCAAGAGACCCCTCACGAGACCACTCGCGCCCCCACCCAGCGCTGTCTCCCACGCCGCACTAGTCCCACTCAACACGTCCACGGCTCACCACACCCCGGGTAGTCGGAGTGTGGTGGTGGTGTTTGCAGGGTAGAAACCAGCAGACACCGTGCGGGTGGGGTTGGCCATAACCTGGCCGAAAACTAACCACAGCGGCTCCCTATTCAGGGGTTTTCGGGCAGTTTGGCAGTCAGGTTCTAACCGGGGGTGACCAGCGCTGGTGGTTGGCCGGTGGCGGTTGACCGGTAGTGGGGGTTAGAGCAGCCCGAGTGCTTGGGCGGCTTCGACGGCTTTGGTGCGCTTGGTGACGTCGAGTTTGTCGTAACAGCGGGCCATCGTGGTTTTTATGGTGCTGAGCGAAAGTTTGAGTTGGCCGGCAATTTCTTTGTTGGTGTATCCCCGGGCTGCTAGCCGCAGGCAGGTGATTTCGCGGTCGGTCATCAACGGAGTGTCACCGTTTAGGCGCGGATCCGATTCCTCCAGCGCTTGACGGAAGGGTTCGGATTTGAAGGCGAGGACTAATGCGGAATGGAAGTCTTTTGGACTGACTAGGGGCTCTAAGGGTTCGGTCACTGCTTGTTCGAAAAGCATGACCAGTGCGCCGATGGGCGCACCACGGAAACCGTGGACCGGCTGGATCAACACGCTGTTGACCCACCCTTCTGGTTCAATGGTGATTCCCGCCTTTGCCACGGCCTGGCGCATGTCGTTGGCGGAGCGTCGTACCGGCAACACATCGTGAAAATCCACAAATGGTGGCACTTGGTGCCACACCGAACGTCGCTCGACAAAGCCGTGGTGTTTGGTCAAGCCGTAACTGGCCAATTCGACCAGTTCGGCTTCACCAGAGATCATTCCCATGGCACCTGCCCTCGGTCCTGGTGCGAGGACGGGGACATGAACGAGGAAACGCAGTAATTCTTGGGGAGTGGGGGCTTCGGAGAGGAATTCCAGTAACCCGGAGAGACGTTGTGGGTCGGAGGTGAAATGCGGCGAGAGGCCTGCCGGACCAGACGGCCCAGACGGCAAAGACGGCACAGACGGCCTAGTCGGCCTAGGCGAACCTGCCCGGGTAGCATGGGCGGGCGGGTCCTGAGTGGAAATGGAATCATTCTCCATACCGTGAAACAGTACTGCGAGCTTCTGCGACAGCGCTGGGCAGAATCCATACCGGCGGGCAAAAAGGTCGGAAAAAGGCCAGAAAACGGTCTTTTACGAACTTTTTCGCCGCCTTTGCCCTCGGGCGGTAACCCTCCGACACGGGGATTGAATCCCCGAG